>JAIRSB010000031.1 GCA_031255655.1 Spirochaetaceae bacterium
ACTCGATAATGTAAATGCATTACTACCACCCGCGCCTTGAAGTATAAAACTTTGCGCTTCGAGCGTTTTTGCAGAGTCAATTGTAACTGATGTGTTTCCATCTAAAACTAAATTATTTGCTTTAACAGTATCATCAGAAACTTCAATAATGGTATTTGCTATTGTACCTACTTTTGCAGCGTCAGTTAACAAAACTACAGCTTTGTTGCCGAAAATCAGTTTACCACTATAATTAATGTCTGCTCCAGCAGCTACGGTTAGAGCCTTCTCTATTATCATCGTCTCCAATAGACTGCCACCCATCATGAAACTCGCCTCACCTATCGTAACGATTTTTTTAGAAGCAGGTAATAAATTTAACGGTCCTTTGAATACAGCAGAAGCAAAGTTTACATTCCCGGTAGGAGTAATAGTGGCTAAAGTTCCGAAAGTCGCCGTTTTAGCGACTGTTATGTCGTTGAAATTTGTCGTTATTGCATTCTTCGCCATTGCATTCATAGCCAAATTGCCTTTAATCGTTACATCAGTCTTGGAGAAAGTACCAATATCCTCGAATATTACATCTCCTTCCGCGAGCACAACGTCGCTATAAAGTTGAGCATACGTTCCAAAAGTAACTGTGTCACCGAATGATATTAGAGACATAGATCCTGCTCCATTTTCATCTCCAAAGTATGCAAAATCTTTAAACGTAGACTTACCTTCTGTTTCAAAACTGAAAACGTTGCTTGTGAATGCCGCCTTACTGCCGAAAGTAGCCGCACCGCCTATGCTCACTAGGGATTCGCTTCCGGCGAAGGTAACCCGAGTATCGTCGTCAAAAGTAACATTTTTGACAAACGTAACATTCCCATCAAAATTAACCTCCTCACCGGTGATAATAACATCATTCAGAAATTTGATGTTTCCTTTATCAGAAATATTGTCGGCATCAACCTCCTTCAGCGAAATTTCCAACACTCCGGCGCCTTCAACCTGTATGTTCTTCAGAACAGACAAATCGTTGGTTTCTACCCGCCCGTAGCATTTAATGGTTGTAGAAGATGTGATAGGTCCTTGGAAGGTTACGTCATCGCCGAACATTACACTTTCTCCGTTGAAGTCGACTGACTTGCTGTCGGATGTACCTTCGGCCACGAATATTACCGGCCCGGAAAATCTGGCGTTACCGCTGAATGTCGCGCCGTTGAATGTCGCCGGGCCTGTCAAACTCAGGTTGCCGTTGAATGTCGCGGACGCGCCGAAGCTGTTCCTTACACTGCCTTTTATCTCCGCGTTACCGCCGAAAGTAACACCATGCAACCGGACAGTGTATCCTATGAAGGGTATTCCGGCATCGGTTACGGACAGAGTGTCTTGCTGCGACCCGGTGTTCTTTAGCACACCCCAGATGTTGAAACCGCCAGGGCTTTTTATGGTGCCGTTCTTCATGTCCGCGGTACCCGCTACCGTCAACGATCCGTTCGTATCGCCGTTGTAGTTGCGCAATGACTCGGGAGGAACGGGAGGCTCTGGGGTCTTACGGGGCGGCCATTCCTTATAGTAAGCGTCGTTTTTAGGTCCGGATAAGTCGATTTCAGGGTTGCCGCTGCCCGATGTCGCCACATCAATGATAACCGGCTTGCCGGCGGGGGCCGTTAGGTACATTTTGATTCCACTGGCTTTTGTCTTTAGCGCCTCGGCTTCCGGCCCGCGTACTCCATCCACCGGAGTACGCAAAGCAAGATAGTCTTTGTCATATCCAAAAATGAAGCCTTTTTTGTCTGTATTAGGATCGGGCGGTACATCGGATTCTCCATCCCATTTATCCCTTAAATCGGAAAGTTCCTGTATCAGGACTATCTGGTCCCAGTCTGCTTTTATTATGCCGTTGCCGCCGTCTGCCGTTAACTGTGGCCAGTTCGGATCTATCTCATCTTTGATTTCAGCGTAATCAACGTTCACATACTTCTTTATGAAATCCTCAGACGCGATGATTTTCGCGCCGGCGCCCAGTGTACTCCAGTTTATGCCGTTCCTGACGCTCTGGCTAGAATTCAGAATTATGTCGCCTTCCGCTATTATTTTACTGTTTTCAGTAAGTCCGGCAAGATCTACGTTATTTGTTCTTAAATCCAGCGTTTTTCCCGCGGGTATAACAAGCTCGCCGCCGCCGAGGTACAGATTAGTGCCTATACGCACCGTATCCGAACCGTCGTCAAAGGCTGCCGCTATTGTTGATAGATCGCTAACCAGCGCCGGCAATGGGGTTCCTCCCCCGCCGCCGCCGCTGCTTCCGCTATCCGCTTCTTGTGCACATCCAGCCATCGCCAGCAATATCGCTGCCGCGACTGGAAGACCGATAATTGACTTTTTCATAAGCCCTCCAAAATTTTTTTTGTGGTACTTGGTGTACCTTTCAAACTTTTACATACAGTATAGAGTGTTCATATTCGTTTTTCAAGTGCTCAAATCCGCAAAGTGCGTCCCGTTCTGACTGTCCCTTAACTTACCGCCGTTAAAGAGTTACAATCGCGTTATGAAAGTTGTTGTGATAGGCGCCCAGTGGGGGGACGAGGGCAAGGGCAAGATTGTGGACTATTTGGCGGGAGAGGCCGGTATCATCCTGCGCTTTTCCGGCGGCGCGAACGCCGGGCACACGATAGTGGCGGACGGCAGTGAATACGCGCTTCATCTTGTGCCTTCAGGCGCGCTTTATAAGGATAAGCGCGTCATTCTGGGTGCGGGCATGGTGGTTGACCCCGCCGCGCTTTTTAATGAAATTGAGCTGCTTTCAAAGCGCGGCGTTGACACCGCCGGGCGGCTTTTTATTTCGGACCGCGCTCATCTTGTGCTGCCGCGCTATATTGCCGCCGATAAGGCGCGGGACGCGGCGCGTTCTATGCCTATCGGGACGACGGGGCGGGGTATAGGGGAGGCTTACCGCATGAAGAGCGAGCGCGGGGGTGTCCGCGCGGCGGATCTTGACTGGGCGGAGATGTTTGACGCCCTTCCGCGGGAAGACCGCGATTTCCTTTCGCTCTACCGCGAGCATCTGTTGGCTATGCGGCTGGATGTTTCGGCCTATCTTCACGAGCACAGGGATGAAAACATTCTGTTCGAGGGAGCGCAGGGGACGCTGCTTGACCTTGATTTGGGGACTTACCCTTATGTTTCCAGCGGGATGTCCGGCGCGGCGGGGGCGGCTTTCGGCGGTGGTGTGGGACCGAAGTTTTTTGACAGGATTTTGGGGGTTTGCAAGGCTTATTCTACCCGTGTCGGCAACGGGCCTTTCCCGACTGAGTTTAACGCCCTCGACGAAAAAGAGGATGGGCTGTGCCGCTTTATCCGCGAGGCAGGGCGCGAGTACGGGGTAACTACGGGGCGTCCGCGCCGCTGTGGTTATCTTGATCTTGTCGCGCTGCGTTACGCCTGCCGCTGCAATTCGCTGGATTCCCTTGTTATGACGCATCTTGACGTGTACGATTCGGCCGGCGAAATAAAAGTCTGTGAAGGCTACGATATAGACGGCGTTCTTGTAAGGGACTTTCCTGCCTCGATTACCGCGCTGGATAGGGTGCGGCCTGTTTTGCGCTCTTTTCGCGGCTGGAATACCGATATTTCCGGCATTTCGGATTTTGACGCTTTGCCGGAGGCGGCGCGGGATTACATAGCTTTCATCGAGGATTACTGCGAAACGCCTGTCAGTATTGTTTCTGTAGGCTGCGAACGGGCGCAGACGATTATAAGAGAGGATGTTTGGAGGGCCGGCTGTCAGCCGAGCCGGAGTTCTTCGCCCGCTTGACGGCGGGGCGGATTTGGATATAGAATAAAGATAGTTGGAGTTTTTTAATGGCGGTTTTGAATGTTGTTTTGCTTGTTTTATTCATTATAGTGGCGATTTTGCTTGTGCTGTTGGTGTTGGTTCAGAATGAGGAGGGGGATAGTCTGGGCGGTTTTTTTGCCGGCGGCAGTTCCTCCGTATTTGGTTCGCGTTCGGGTAATATGCTCACCCGCGCGTCTTCTGTCTTGGGTGTTCTCTTTTTGGTTCTGAGTTTCGGTATCGCGCTGGCGAACCGGACGCATGACGACAGCGGTGTAGAAGCCGCGGGGCGCAGGGCAAGCGTGGAACAGGGGGGCGTGGACTGGTTCGAGGAGGAATCGACGTTAGACACGGGTGATTCTCCCGCGTTGACCGCTCCGTCGGAAGAAATTTCTCCCGATGTGGAGTCTGAATAGGGGATTTTTCTGGGAGGGGTTAGATTAGCCATGCTTTTGAGCGAAGTTTTTTTGCCCGAATTTGTGATGTGCGGTCTGAAAGGCAAGACGAAGTATGAAGTTTTTGAAGAAATGGTTGACCAGTTTTGCCTTGTTAGCAATAAACATGTAAAAAAAGAGCTTGTCGACGCTTTGCAGGAGCGGGAAGCGCGTATGTCTACCGGCGTTTATCACGGTATAGCGATACCGCACGGCAAAACTGCGGCGGTTGACGGGGTTTTCGGTATACTGGGTGTTTCCGAAGAGGGTGTCGATTACGGCGCGCTCGACGGAAAACCGGTGCATTTGATTTTGATGATACTTGCCCCGCCTGTCGAGGCGGGGACGCATCTGGGTATTCTTAAATGTATGGCGAACTTTTTGCGTAAGCCTTCGTTTTATACCGATGTTGTCAACGCCAAAGACAGCGAGTCTGTTTATGCGGTCATTAAGCGTTATGAGGCTCAGGGCTTATAACGCTTTCATGAACACAGGCTGCCCGTCATTGCGAGCCTGTTAGGGCGGAGCAATCCAGAGGAAGGGCTGCCCTGCGGCGGGTTGCCTCGGCAATTTGCCGCCTCTTTTAGCAATGACGATGCCGCCTCGTTTGCCTGCCGAGCTAATTTGTGAACAGTTTTTGGACTTCCTCCGCGTCTTTTGCGGCAAGCAGCGCGCAGCGCAGTTTGTTGTTTTTGAGTTTCGCGCTAAAAAAAGACAGTGTTTGCAGGTATTGGGTGTGCTGTCTGTAGGCGGCGGCTATCATTATCAAAATCCTAACAGGCTCGTCGTCAAGGGGCATGAAGCCGCTTATCGGTATGCGGCTGATTCCGACAGATACCGCAATTCCGTCTATGGACGGTAGTCTGACGTGCGGTATCGCAATTCCAAAGCCTATCGCGGAGCTTATTAGTTGTTCCCGTTTCAGTATGGCGTCGCTTAACTCGGCTTGATTTGTGATTTGCGGGGCGGTGCAGAGATTGGCGGCCAGGGCTAACAGCGCCTCTCCTTTGTCTTCGTAATTCAAAAACATGATGCGTTCCGGCGTAATCAGTTTTACCGCGTTCGCGCTGTCCGGCAGCGGAAACTTTCTTGAGCCGGAAAGCCGCTCGTTTAGCCAGCGTTCAAGGCTGTCTTTCTTGAATCGCCAAACGGCTCCTATTTTGCCTGCCGGTATTTCTCCTTTTTGCGCCCAGTCGTAGACTGTGCGTTCCGAAACTTTTAGGTATTTAGCGACTTCTTCTATTGTTAAAATGTCTTCTGTCATTTGGTTTCCTTCTGGTTTTCTTTAGTGTTTATCCTGTCCGCAAAGCCGGACGCTTGGGAATTTTCTTGTATATTCTGCTAATAAAGCGCAAGATACGTCAAGCGGCGCGTTTTATTCTAATTGGCTGGCGCTTCGCCGCGCCGCTAATTTGGGTTTGCGGAGGGACGGCGAAAAACTTGCTTTACGAATGGAACTGTGTTCTAATTACAAAAGGGTGTTATGAGCGGTGAAAATTTCTTTTTGATGGTGCGGTGTCTCGAATGTACGCAGAGGGTTTGCACGCTTGTGTGCACAAACGCCGCATTGGTGTTTGTGCACGGCGATTTGCTTATTGACGCGCGAAAGTGTTCCGGCTGCGGGCGTTCCACTCTGAAAGACGGGCTGCCAGGCTGTGTCGCGGACTGTCCGCACGCTAATCAAAAGGCCGTAATAACCGAAACAAGTCTGGAGAATAAACGGACGCAAGCGGTAAACGCGATGTCCTTGATTTTATGAGGGCGGCAGAGCCGTCCGTAAGGGGTGTTTTTATGAGTGTTCAATCGTTTTTTGTGTTGGCAGATACCGCAAAGTGTACCGGCTGCCGCGCCTGCGAGCTTGCTTGTTTCGCAGGTCATCTGGAGAAAAGGCCGCTGACGGCTGGTTGTATCTCGTCTCCTGTAACGCCGCGTTTGTTTCTTACGCGGGAAGGCGTTCTTTGCATGCCTGTTCAGTGTCATCACTGCGAGGACGCGCCGTGTCTTCGTTCTTGTTTGACGGGGGCTATTTCCAGGAAAAACGGGGTTGTCGTTCTTGACCAGAACCGCTGTATCGCCTGCAAGAATTGCGCTATGGCGTGTCCGTTCGGTGCTGTTCAGGTTTTCTCAGGTGATGAACTCGCCGAATCCGGCGGGGATTGCCATGTTAAGAAGCTGGTTTACAAGTGCGACCTCTGCGTCGATTCGGGCGAGCCAGCTTGCGCGGCGAACTGTCCGAATAAGGCTTTGCGTCTGGTTGACCCTGCCGCAGAAATCGAGGAAAAGCGCATCAGCGCGATAAACGCTATGGGGTCAGGCATTCCCGAAGCGATGCCCGCGTCCGGCCATGAAGGAGGGGGGGTATGACTGTAGTTACCATCGACAAAGACATTTGTACCGGATGTCAGGAGTGTGCGAAGGTTTGTCCGGTGTACGCGATTGAGGGGAATCCGCGCGAGCCGCAAAAGATTATCGAAGAGCGCTGCGTGAATTGCGGGCAGTGTGTGCAGAAGTGTAAGTCTTATGTTTCGCTGGTTGACCACGGCTCTGAATTTTACGCTAAAAAGCGTGCTGAACGCCGTCTGCCGGAAACTGTTTCCGAGCCTTTGTTTGCCGCGCATAATGTTTGTCATCTTGACGAGGTTATCTCCGCACTGAGTGGGTCTAAATTCACTATGGTGATGGCGGCCCCGGCTGTTCGTGTGGCTCTCGCGGAGGATTTCGGTTTGCCGCTCGGTTCGCTTACGCCGGGTAAGATGGCGGCGGCTATGCGCCGGATAGGTTTTAAGCGTGTTTACGATACTAACTGGAGTGCGGATCTTACAATCATGGAGGAGGGCACGGAGCTTGTTAAGCGTGTTGCAGGCGGCGGCGTTCTCCCAATGTTTACCTCTTGCTGTCCGGCATGGGTGAAGTATATGGAGGATCAGCATCCTTCGCTTACGAAGCATCTTTCAAGCTGTCGTAGTCCGCAGCAGATGTCGGGGTCTATGTTTAAGACTTATGGTGCGAAGATCAACAAGGTTGACCCTAAGGATATTTTTCTGGTTTCCGTGATGCCTTGTACCGCGAAGCAGTTTGAGTGTTCGCGTCCTGAAATGAACGCTTCCGGTCAGCGTGATGTTGATGTCGCTATAACAACGCGGGAGTTGGCTTATTTAATTAGGTATTACGGGGTGGATTTTAATTCGCTGCCGGATGAGGAATTCGATATGCCGCTTGGCGATTATACCGGAGCAGGGACGATTTTCGGGGTTACGGGCGGCGTTATGGAGGCGGCGATTCGTACCGGATACACGCTGGTTACGGGGAAAGAGTTGAGCGCGAAGGATGTCGATATTAAGGCTGTCCGCGGCACGGAGGGTTTTCATACGGCGGAGATTAAGGTGGGTGATCTTACGCTTAAAGTGGGTGTGCTTACTTATTTGAAAAATATAGACCCGCTAATCGAAAAACTTAAAGCAGGCGCGCTGGATTTGCACTTTATCGAAGTGATGTCTTGTCCTGAAGGTTGTGTCTCCGGCGGCGGGCAGCCGAAGTTGGTTCTTGACACTGATGTTCCTGAGGCTTACAAAAACAGGCGCGGCGCTATTTTTGAGCATGATAAGAATCTGCCAAAGCGTAAGAGTCACGAAAATCCTTCGATAAAAAAGGTTTACGATGATTTCTTAAAGGAGCCTTGCGGCGAGAAGTCCCATCACTTGCTTCACACTGTCTACAAGGGTTCGGGCTCTCATCATTAAAGCTGTGCCCCCTTCCTTCGGCAGTGCGTTAATCCTTGCCGGTGGGAGGGGTTCCAGAATTGGACGAGACAAAAAAACTTTATCGTTGAACGGCGC
>JAIRSB010000052.1 GCA_031255655.1 Spirochaetaceae bacterium
CTTTCCTCGTCTTCACTTTTATCGTATGGACGCTTATACAAGGCGCCGGAAACAGCGGCCGTTTCATCATTGTGATAAAAATCAAGCACAAGTGGAATTTCGGGAATATCGCGGTCGTACAGACGATAAACGCCCGCCCCCGCGCGGGCAGCCCATTTACGAAGATGACGCTGCCTCTTCTGCAATCGGTTAAACAGCATGGCAGCCTGCGATTCCGTCCGCTGATCGTCGGAACGCGGCGCATTTTCAGTTAATCTAGTTTCAGTCACGCGAGCGCTTCCAGCTTTTCACGGATGAATTCGCTTTTTTCTTTAAGCCCTATCTTTCCTGTTTGCAGCAAAATAACATTCGGCGCCGCCGGATCGAGCTTCACCCTGCCGCCACTTTCTTTAATCAGACGCAGCAGACGCTCGACATTAACATTTGAAGACTTAGCGAATTCGGCGCGAACCACGCCGTTATGTTCTTTAAGAGACAGAACCTTTATTTCACGGCAAATTATCCTGATTTCGGCAAGAGACAACAACGATAAAAGCTCAAACGGCGGCGGGCCGAAACGATCGTATATCTCGACGCCGACACGTTCAAGTTCATCACGCCGTTTTACCGCCGCTATCTTTTTGTACACTTCCATTTTTTCCTGCGCGCTGTCTATATAAGCGTTCGGAATAAAACCCGTATATTCAAGTTCAAGTAAAGTATCTGTTTCAGCCTCATAATTTTCATTTTGTAATTTCCGCACAGCGTCATCAAGCAAACGGGCGTATAAATCAAAACCGACAGAAAAAATATTACCCGACTGCTCGCGCCCCAGTAGATTTCCCGCGCCGCGTATCTCCATATCTTTCATAGCTATCTTAAAACCGGAACCAAGTCCGGTAAAATCCGATATAACCTGAAGCCGCTTTACTGCTTTTTCGGATAAAGCCGTCTGCGGCGGATAGAAAAGATAAGCATAAGCTACCCGCTCGGACCGCCCCACCCTCCCGCGAAGCTGATACAACTGCGACACGCCATACATATCGGCGCGGTCAATAATAATTGTATTCACATTCGGTATATCTATCCCGTTTTCAATTATCGTCGTAGACACCAAGACATGAAAACCGCCGTGAATAAAACGGCGCATAACATCCTCTAATTCCTCCGCGCCGATTTGCCCGTGGGCACATTCAATCAATATTTCCGGCATAAGACGGGAAAGCCGCGCCTTTACATCATCAAGACTTCCAATACGATTGTGTAAATAAAAAATCTGTCCGCCCCTCCCCACCTCGAAACGTACCGCCTTAACAATTTTATCCTCATCGTATTCATCTATAAAAGTTTCTATCGGATGGCGATTTCGCGGCGGAGTCGCGAGAATACTCATATCGCGTATTTTCAAAAGGCTCATATGCAAAGTACGCGGAATAGGCGTCGCGGATAGGGCTAGACAATCAACATTATGCCGCAGTTCCTTCAGCCGCTCTTTATCCTTTACGCCGAAACGCTGCTCCTCATCAATCACCATCAAACCCAAATCTTTAAATTTTATATCTTTTTGTATTATCCTGTGCGTCCCGACAAGAATATCAACTCCGCCGCTTTGCACAGCCTCCGTTATTTCACGCGAGGCCTTCTTCCCAGCAAAACGCGAGAGCATAGCCACACGCACCGGAAAACCGCTAAAACGCTCCAAAAAATTTTCGTAATGCTGTTCCGCAAGTATCGTAGTTGGAGCAAGAAAAGCCACTTGTTTTCCGCTCATAACAGCCTTAAAACAAGCCCTAACCGCGACCTCAGTCTTGCCGTAACCCACATCGCCGCAAACAAGCCTGTCCATAGGAATTACATTCTCCATGTCGGTTTTTATCTCTTCAACACAACGCGCCTGATCCTCCGTCTCCTCAAATGCGAAGCCCGCCTCAAACATAATCTGCCATTCACTATCCGGTGGAAACGCGAAACCCTGCGCCGCCTTCCGCTTTGAATATAATCCGATAAGCCGGGATGCCAACTCTTCCGCCGCCCTTTTCGCACGCGCTTTTCGCTCACTCCAATTCTTTGAACCGATTTTATCAAGACGCGGCGGCGCACCCTCGTTGCCAATGTACCTTTGAACAAGATTTACCTGCTCAACCGGAACAAAAATAGTTTCCGCGTCCGCGAATTCAAGCTGAATATAATCACGCTCACTGCCCAGCGCGTTTATCCGCTCTATCCCCTTAAACAGGCCGATGCCGTAATTTATATGCACCACAAAGTTGCCCGGATTAAGATCGATAAAGGTATCTATCGCGGCTGTACGGACAGAACGCAGCGAACGCGGCGGACGGCGGAAACCGAACATTTCTTTTTCCTGCGCGAGCATAAGCTTCATATCCGGCAGAGCGAAACCACCCGAAAGCTGCGACTGTATGACGAATATGCCCCCTTGCTCCCCAGATTCCGGCTTCGGCAGCGCTACCCTTCCCCCACCAACCGAAGACTCCGTAAGAACCAGAGATTCGGGAACGACAAGCGCGTTTACATCCTTTAGCAGTTCTCCGGTGCGCAAAACCTGCGCCCCCGTACCTGCGGCGATAACGATGCGCCAGCCCTGTTCCGAAAGAGAGCTAAACTCCTCTTTCATATAATTCACATTTCCTGCAAAAGTTCTCGGAGGCTCACAGCGCACGGAAAAACGCCGTGCTGCGCCGCCGTCAGAAGCCGCCGCCTTCTTCATTGTGATGAACGAAACCTTGTTTTTGATGTTTTTTGTCAAGTCGTCAAAGTTATATATCAAACGCTCAGGCAACGGCACAGGACGTTCACGGAAGGCTGAGCGGAATAAACCGGCATACTCGCGGTCTATGGACTCCTGCGCGTTAGCAAGACGTTCCCATTCCAAAAAGACAACAGCCGCATCAGCATCGAAATAATCCAGAAGTGACGCGTTTTTTTCAAACGCGAGCGGGAAAAACAAGCCCTCATCCGCCGTCTGCCTTCTGCTTATCAAACTTTCTATAAGGCCGCTCATATCGGCCTTCTTGCCGGAGTTTTCATAGCCGGAAAATTCTGGCAAACGTTCGATGTTTGCGCTCAGGCAATCAATGCGCTCGTCATCCCAGACAAGTTCCTTCAGCGGACGCAAAACAATCGAATCAAGCCGCTCCATACTCGTCTGTTCCGCCGCGTTGAACAGTTTAAGCGATTCAACCCTGTCAAAATCCAGCGTTATCCGGTATGCATCCTCCTGTTCGCCTCCGTCCATCACAATATCAAAGACTTCTCCGCGGACGGCGTATTCGCCGCCTGCCCGCGCGCGATGAACGCGGGTATAAGCCCACGCACCAAGCTGCCCGGCAAGCGACATGGTATCGAGACGCTCTCCGGTTTTTATCAAGATGCGCTGTTTCGCGCTGTATTCCGGCGGCGGCAGCGGCGACATAAATGCCCGCTGCCCGGTTACAACGACAGGAAACGGCGGTTCCGGTGAAATACCGCCTGCGAGTGTGGAAAGAACCCTTGTCCGCCCGCTCCAAACAAGCGAATCCGGCGCAGGGCAGCGGTAGGGCGTCGTCCCCCACCATGGGAACAAATCGGCGTTCACGCCCAAAGAGCGCAAATCCTCCGTAACATCAGACGCGTCTCGTTCGGACGGCGCGACAACGAGCAGTGGACGGCGTTTGGCAAAGGCGGCAATTATTACCGAGTGCAGGCTGCCTTCCACGCCCTCTATTTCTAACGGGAAATCCCCTTCCGCGCAGGCGGCAAGCAGGGGGGTAAGTACGGACGAGGCTATCTCGTCTGCGATAAGCGAAAATGACTGTGATTTCATCAAAAACTGGATGTCATTATAGCTCAATCTTTCACTCTTAACCACCGATGCGCCCGCGTGCCGGAGTTTGCTTTATCAGGCAGACAAAAATAATCTTTGTACATAATCATGTTCAAACAATTTATACCGTAATGTGCGTCCCTGATGCACATTACGGTACTGTTCACGGGCGCATTTTGCCATCCCAGCAAATGCCACGCAATTTACTTACCCACCCCGTCAAAACGTTGCAAACCGCCGGAATGTTATGCGAAATACCCTCTAAACTGGTTGACATATCATAAAAATAATGCATAGCATTACTCGAATAAAAGGAGCATATATGGGAAACGAATACGATTTAGCAAAATATGGGGCAAACGAATATTTTTACAATGAAGCATTGTTTTATCCTGGCCTACAAATGGCCAGAGTGGTTTTACAACATAAAGAATTATATAAGATAGCCGCAGTTAATGGAGAATCTTTTGCGGAAGTTTCCGGTAAATTTAGACATGAAGTAAAAAACATTTCAGAATATCCGGTAACAGGTGATTTTATTATGATCTCCCATGATAATACACAAGACGGAAATGCTATTATTCATAATATATTGCCGCGCAAAACCGTATTCAAGCGCCTTTCGGCTGGAAACAACAATCAAGAACAGATAATCGCCGCGAATATTGATATTATTTTTGTTTGTGTATCATTAAACAGTAATTATAATTTAAATCGTATTGAACGGTATCTTTCTGCCGCATGGAACAGCGGCGCTCGTCCTATTGTCATATTAACAAAATCAGATTTGTGTAATGATTTGGAAAATAAAATAAATGAAGTATCATCAATCGCTCCAGGCGTTGACGTTATATCAACAAGTAGGGATAACAATACATGCGAAAAAATTATACAGCATCTAAAAATAGGCATAACGGCGTCATTTATTGGATCTTCCGGCGTTGGAAAATCAACATTGATTAACCGGCTTGCGGGTAAAGAATTGCTTGAAACACAGGATATTCAGCATAACGACAAAGGAAGGCATACAACAACCCGGCGGGAATTGATACTGCTGCCCAACGGAGGCATTGTCATTGATACGCCCGGCATGAGGGAATTCGGCGTTGAATCAGTTGATTTGTCAAAAACTTTTTTTGATATTGACGAACTTGCCGCGCAATGCAAATTTGGTAATTGTACCCACGTTTCCGAGCCCGGCTGCGCTGTTCAAAAGGCGCTCGCTTACGGCGGACTTGGCAAACGGCGGTTTGAAAATTACCAAAAATTGAAAAAAGAAGCGCTTTACGACGGTCTTTCATCAAAACAAATTGAAACAATTAAGCTTGAGGCTATGTTTAAGGAAATAGGAGGAATGAAAAATATGCGGAACTATATAAGAGAAAAGATGAAAAATAAATATAAATCGTAAATAAAACAGGTGAAATGCAGGAGTACTTTTGTATGAAAAAAATAATACACCGAAGAATATATTTACAAGTTGTAAATGCTATAATAGAGTTGTTTAGAAACTTCAGTT
The DNA here is from genome assembly GCA_031255655.1 of Spirochaetaceae bacterium. Lineage (GTDB taxonomy): Bacteria > Spirochaetota > Spirochaetia > Treponematales > Breznakiellaceae > JAIRMY01. The sequence continues at coordinate 5,322 of JAIRSB010000052.1, forward strand.
TCTAAACAACAACCGTTAAAAAACAGCAAAATTCTTTGCATTTTGCAAGACTTGGGAGACAACCAACCGGGTTGTCGAACAAGTCCATTAATAATATCCAAATATTTCATAACGATCATGATTTTGAATTAATATCACAAGAAACAAAATTAAAAACATACAAAACATGAGTGCGCCCCACTTCACCTAAGCAGGCTTCTCTGCACTTCATCACTCTCCGGTTTTGCTCTGGTCTCGCCGCACTTATTCCTACGCAAAATCTTCACCGCATTTCTCCAAACCTGCCCACTTCTTACGAAAAGGGTGGGCGGATACCGTGAAAGAAATCATTCCCAAAGCTCCGGCTTACGACCAAAAGCGCACAGGTGTGTCACAGTTTTTTACACTTGAATTACCGCGAAAAAACATGTAAGATGTTATTTAACAAACTATACTAACTGGGAATATATTTTTGGAGGGAAATAATGAAACACTTACATAAATTCACCCGCGCCGCGGCAATCGCAGCGTCGATAGCCGTGCTCGCGCTGGCCATTAGCTGCGAAGCCGATTCAGGCGACGACTACGATGAACCGAACGCATGGCAGGACAGAACATCGCGGAAGTATAACATCAAAACGCCGGAAGCAGGCGAAAGAGGCGGCATAACGGCAAGCCCCAACCCCGCCAAACTCGGTA
>JAIRSB010000069.1 GCA_031255655.1 Spirochaetaceae bacterium
CCAGCGCTTCCAGTTCTTCCGGCTTTTTTTCCAATTCAGAGCGCGTGATAACATGCGAATTCTGTATTTTGTGAATTTTATTCAACTCCGCCAGATTTTCGTGCAAGAAATCTATGTTATCGGGATATATCGAGATGCTGATTTTAGTAAGCCCTGCTTTGGTAAGACGCTCTATGAATTTGGGCAGCAGAATTCCGTTTGTTGTAAGCAGGGTAAGGTGTCCGCGCGAAGTAAGATACTCGACAATCTCAACTATGTCTTTGCATAAAAGAGGCTCACCGCCGCCCGCGAGATTCACATAGAGAGCGTTTTTGCATAGTGGCGTTCGGAAAATCTGTTTTATTCTTTCAAGTGTGAATTCTTTTTTAGGTGCGTCAAATGTGCCGCTTTGGGCATCTCCGCAGTAAGCGCAGCGCAAATTACAACGGTTCACCATTGACAATGACATCTGCACCGGAGAAAAGCGTGAGCAAGGATTGTAAGACAAAGGGCTTAGGGTTTTGCTTTTTATATAATTAAAAATTTTGGGAACAGCTTGAGGGAATTTCAAACTCCCTAATAGTTCAAGATATAATCCTGCTCGTGATGTCGATCCTTTCAAAACATCCTCCAACCTACATGGCCGACAATAATCTTACCGAACAAACGGCAGTGCTGCCAGTACTCTATCGTATTTTTATAAAATATAAACGTCAATAGAGCTACAATTTATGGTGTCGGCGTCCAGTAGAAATCTTCCCGTTCATGCCACACTTTCTAACTTGGCCTTCTCATTTTATTCGCGCCTCCTAACAAGAAGCGGTCTTTCCCAGAAAATTATTGAACAGCCGCCTTTAAGCCCGATTTCTAAATTATTAAGATTGCCAAGATTTCACCCACCAGTTCAATTTTTCCTGAACACCTGCTGTATGTTTTTTAGGTTCGAGAAAGTCGACAGCGTCGGTAAATGTGTTACCCGTCAAAGCCGATTTTAGTTTTTCAAGTGTTTTCCCTTTACCACCGGCGTGACAGCAAAAAAGAGCGATGGTTTTGCCCTCAATTTTTGTGTCCGCGATGAAGCTTGCTATTGCTGGAGTGTATGACCCCGCCCATACCGGTGTACCGATGACGACAAATTCATACTCGTTTATATCAATATTATAGGATTTAAGAGCGGGCTTTTTGCCGCTCAAAACTTGCTTGCCGCCCCAAACGTACTTCGCAAAAAATCCGCGCGGCTTGTCATCTTCTGTAGCCAGCCGTAAAACATCCGCGTCGGGACGAAGTTCTTTGATTTTGTCGGCAATGAAAGCACAATCGCCTTCGTAGGAATAATAAACTATTAGGATTTTCATAGCCGTATAATAACACAGAAACCTCTCATTGCCAATGAGCCGTGCCCCGATTTTTCTATGGAGAGGTCGCACAACACCTTGAAAAAGCGTTTTTAAGCAGATAGAATACTTAGATAAAATGCTAAACTTAAGGAGTATGACAGCATGATAAAAAAAATATCCGCGGCGTTATTTGTCGCCGTTTTAGTTCTGGCCTGTGCTAAAGAAAGCAATCAAAGTACTGTGTCCGTGATAGGTATCGGCACAGTATCGGCGCAGCCGGATGTGGTTCAGATAAACGTTTCCATAAGTCAGGTGTCCCCCACAACGCGCCAGGCCCAAGAAGCCGTGAATACAAGAGTGGCTCAGGTCTTGGAAATATTAAAATCCGAAAGCATTGATGATAAAAACATAAGCACACCTTCATTGCAATTTACGCAGGAATACGAGTGGCGGGCGAACAGCCGCGTGCTGGTGGGGCAGAAAGTCGAACAGGCGATAAATTTTTTGGTAAAAGGCATACAAAGCGATACTGAAAAGGTTTCAAGAATATTGGATAGGATGACGGAAATCGAGAGCGTCGCATTAAATCAAATAAACTTTAGTGTTGAGGATAATCAGGAACTTTTTGTAAAATCCCGCGAGTTGGCTTATCAGAAAGCCTTAGAAAAAGCCGCGCAGTACGCCGAGCTTTCCGGGCTTAAAATAATCAGAGCCTTAAGCATTGCCGAATCCGGCAGTGCGAACATTCTTCCGGTAAAAGGTCCGGCCATGATGCAAAAGGCGCTTTATTCCAACGCTGAAGTTGCTGGCAGACAATCAGACACAACGATATTGCCGACCGGAGAAATAGAGATTACAACCCAGATTTCGGCAGTGTTTCTTCTAAAATAATCCAGCGAAACAGTCAAAAATAGGCGCCTTCACCGCCTGAGAGATGAAGTGTAGCTTCGTCTCTCGGACGAAACGGCGTCCGCAAGCGAAATTTATTCAGGGCTAAGACTTTTGAGCAAGTCTAATTTTAGTTAAAACAGACGTGTCCAAACGTAAAGGGAGCCTTTTTGGATATCATTCACTGGGACGATTTAATTAAAAATAAAGAATGGAAAGAAGAAAGCGCGGCAACAATAGGCGTTTTTGACGGAGTGCATAGGGGGCACCGTTCATTAATAGACCAAATCACCGCAAGTCCCTACAAAAGCGTCGTCGTAACATTTACAATCAGTCCTCGGCAATTTTTTCACAAGGATTCTTATCAGGGCGACATAATCACTCTGGAGCGGAAAGTGGAATTGCTTGCGGAGGCGGGAATTGACGCCTGCGTACTCATTGACTTTTCGGATGATTTCAGTAAAATAACTGGAAGGGATTTTCTTAAAAGACTTTCCCGCGCTGTCAATATGCGCCATATAGTTGTGGGCGCGGACTTTCACTGCGGTTACCGCAACGATACGGACGCGGCTGCGGTAAAACGTTTTGCCGAAGAGTCGGGTATAAGCACCGTCATAGCACCTCCCGTTATGGACAGTGGGCTTCCGGTCAGTTCCAGCAGGATCCGTCATGCGCTCGCTTTAGGCGAACACGTCTTAGCGGCCTCTCTTTTGGGGCGCGGCATAGATCGTCTTTGAAAAATCGCGGACGCGCTCAGTGCAGTATGACAAAACGTCAATTTCCAGCGCGTTCCTAGCCCTCTCAAAACCGCCGCGTTTTGGGAGGACGCGGGTTATCTAAGCGTTAACGCTTATTGTTAGCCCGATTAATACCAGCGGCGGTAATGCCGCCTAGATAGGGGTGACAAAATGTCATTAAACAAAGAAGAAGTAACAGCCATTGTAAATAAATTCGGTAAAAACGAGAAAGATACCGGCGCAATGGAAGTTCAAGTTGCGTTGCTGACTGAGCGCATAAACCAGCTCACGATACATTGCAAGCAATTCAAGAAGGATAAATCCAGTCAACGCGGCTTGTTAATCCTTGTCGGAAAACGCCGCCGTGTTTTGAAGTACATTCAACGGATAAACCTTGAAGGATACCGCGCGCTTATTAAAGAGCTCAAATTAAGGAAATAATGATACAAAGAATAACGAAAACAATAGCCGGTAAAGAAATTACGCTTGAAACCGGAAGGATTGCGAGACAGGCGGCGGGCGCGGTGTTTGCCCAGTGCGAAGGCTCTGTTGTAATAGCGACAGCTTGTACATCGCAGGATGCGGTTGAGGGTTTGGATTACGTCCCCCTCACGCTGGAATATAACGAAAAGTATTACGCTGCCGGAAAAATTCCCGGCGGTTTCATAAAGCGCGAAAGCCGGCCCAAAGACAAGGAAATTCTGGTTTCACGTCTGATAGATCGCCCTATGCGTCCGCTGTTCGATAAAAGTTTTGGGAGGGAAATTCAGGTTGTGCCTACAACCATTTCCACCGATATGACAAATCCCCCCGATATACTTGCCATAATCGCGTCCTCCGCGGCGGTGCATATCTCCAATATCCCGTTCAACGGACCTATCGCGGGTGTGCGGGTCTGCCAAGTGGACGGCGAGTTTGTCGTAAACCCCACATACGAACAAATTGAAAAATCCACGCTGGAAATTGTTGTCGCTGGAAGCAGGGAAGGCATAACGATGGTTGAAGGCGGCGCGAAAGAGACGGACGAGGCAACTATGCTTAAAGCCATGGAACTGGGGCATAGCGTCATCGTGGAACTATGCGATATGCAAGAGGAACTGCGCAAACTGGCGGGAAAAGAAAAACTCCCCCTCTCTCCCAGCACGGTTACACTACAACACGCCGAAGAGATGCGCTCCGCCGCCTACTCGCTGCTGGAGACGGCCTGCTTTACCGAAGGTAAAGCAGGCCGATCTGAAGCGGTTCACAAAGTAAAGGCGGATATAGCGGCCAAGTATGCCGGGCAGCTTGAAGACGCAGCGCAAAAGAAACTGTTTGACGCGCTTTTTGAGGACATGCAGTATCAGATATTGCGCTCATCCATTCTTGACAAAGGCAAACGGGTTGACGGGCGAGGCTGTGAGGACATCCGTCCCATCACTTGCGAAGTGGGTGTTCTGCCCCGCGTTCACGGTTCCGCGCTTTTCACACGGGGCGAAACGCAATCTCTTGCCGTTACCACGCTAGGTACGGTGTTCGACGAGCAGGTGTTTGACGACATCGAAGGGGACAAGCGCGAAAACTTCTTGTTGCACTACAACTTCCCCCCTTATTCGGTGGGAGAAGTAGGGCGTTTGGGCACCGGCAGGCGCGAAATCGGGCACGGACATCTTGCCCGCCGCTCGCTCGAGCCGATGGTTCCGGCCAAAGCCGATTTCCCGTATACCATCCGTATGGTTTCCGAGATA
>JAIRSB010000104.1 GCA_031255655.1 Spirochaetaceae bacterium
ACGTGTAGGTCGCTTGCGACCGATGTGCCCGACACAGAAGGAGAAAATGTCCTGCCGGGCGACCGGCGAATATTGGCCTTGATACGTCCGGGAGGACGCTTCTTGCATGGCCGCCGATACGCTTAGGCGGTTTCATTCCCGGTGGCGTTATGCGGCATAGCGCGTGAACCGGCAGGGGGATTGCATTGTGCCCCTCCTGTCTGATGCCGTACAAGGCGTTTTTTGAATTTACTTTTTGGGAAGATATATGACGAGCGAGGAACGGAAAGAAGCACGGTACCGGCGAAGGAAGGCGGAACGTGCAGAAAAGCGGAAAAGCAAACTTTCTCAATATGATGACTTTGGGCGCGTTACGGATTTTGATAATCTGTATAACGCTTCCCGTGCTTCCATGCGCGGCGTAGCGTGGAAGGAGTCGGTTCAGCGTTACGAGTCAAACGCGCTGCGTAACATTAAGGAAACCAGACGCAGATTGCTTGCTGGGGAAAGCGTTCAAAACGGGTTTGTTGAATTTACCTTGCGGGAACGTGGAAAAGTCAGGCATATAAAGAGCATTCATATTTCGGAACGGGTAGCGCAAAAATGTCTGTGCGATGAGGTTCTTGTACCAGTGCTTTCACGGCCTCTTATTTACGATAACGGCGCGTCAATAAAAGGTAAAGGCGTTCATTTTGCTCTCCGTCGCTTTGTCGCGCATCTTTCAAAATTCTACCGTAATAATAATTATTCAAATGAAGGCTACGCCTTACTCATTGATTTTTCCAAGTTTTTTGACAATATCGATCATAAAATTCTTTTTGCCCTTTTGGGTAGAAAAATACAAGACTCGCGCGTCAGGGAACTCACAAAGAACTTTATCGATGTTTTTGGCGAAGGGAAGTCTCTAGGGCTTGGGAGTCAGGTATCGCAGATTTGCGCTGTTTTCTACCCAGACCGCCTTGACCACTATATAAAAGAAAAGTTAAGGGTTAAGTATTATGGGCGCTATATGGACGATTTATACCTGATTCACAAAAGCAAAGATTATCTGAAAGAATGCCTAAAAATCATCACGGGGCTTTGCGAAAAACTAAAAATAACAATAAACATGAAAAAGACGCGCATAGTACGGCTCTCGCAGGGCGTTGTTTTTCTAAAAGGAAAATACCGGCTGTTACCATCCGGCAAAGTCCTGCGGCTTCCGGCTAAAGATTCAACTGCAAGAATGAAGCGGAAACTGCGAAAATTCAAACCATTGCTTGACAACAAGCAAATGAATTTTATAGATTTACGCGCCGCATACCGGTCATGGCGCGGAAATTACAAACGGCGATTTAACGCCTATTATCGGGTTCGGTATATGGACAAATTATATTATGATTTGTTTATAAAGAATACACATGGAGGTTAAACATGGTATATTTAGCAAGGAAGAACGGGGCGGTCATTTTTCACACGGATTTGGCGGCGATGAAGCAACTTGATGGAATCGGTACGGCTGAAAAAGTCGTGAGCGATGTCGAGTGGGAAAAGGCTGGAGGGATTGCGCGGGTTATCGGCAATAAGATCGTTATCGGCAAAACTCCCCAAGAAGCGGCTATGTCGGAGGCTTTGGAAAGCGCGGAAAGCGAAATGGTAAGAATAAAAACCGAAATCGCAAACCGTGATTACCGGGCACTAAAGGCGCAAAAACTTGGCAGGGATATTGACGAGTTATACCCCGGTGAGACCGATTGGTACAAAGCGCAACTTGAGCGGATTTCGGAACTCGAGGCAATCATTGAGGAGAATAAAGTGGCGGCATAATCCATACCGTGAAAGCGGCGTTGCTTTTTTCTCGGAAGTAACGTATAATTTTTGAATGGCGGTATGGATGCCGCCACTGGCACTGAAGAGACAAACAGGCCGGATATTTCCCTGCGTTTTACGCCGGGGAGTGTCCGGCTTTTTGTTTTTAGTTTGGCTGGGAGAAAGCCGCAACCATTGTCAACGCATCCTCTCGATTTGAATACGAAGATTGGGTGTGGCTGACACCAGGCACAAAAGAGGACTATAGAGGGAGAAAGGTGGAATGAATGATAGTGATATGTGGGAGTTTCTAAAAGAACTGGTTGACAAATTACCTGCGTGGTTTCTTATTGCGCTGATTATTGTGCTTCTTATTTCGCTTCTTGTTGCCGCCGCATGGGTACTAGTAAGACTACGGCGGGACAAAAACGGTAGGTGGTATATCTATTCGCGTTCTTACGAACACCAGAAAAACAGGACAAAGCAACAGACTGCGCTGTTCGATAAAATGATAAACGGCATGACCGACATCTACGACCGGCTAAAAAGCATTGAATTGGAAAACAAAAAGCAGTCGTTTTACATAGACAATGATGAGTTTCCAAAGGAGGAGCGTATTATCGCGGGAATAGACTACCTGCGTTCAGGCGGTAACGGGGCGGCAAAGGCGGACATTGAGCGGTTCATTGACGAAAACCCCGAGATAAGCAAGAAGGTGCTGAAGGGCTTCCCTCAATGGGCGTCAAAACAGGAGGGCAAGGGCAATGGGTAATGACATAATCCAAATAACCTCGGCAGAAGACGGATGCATCTATATTGTTGATGGAGACACTAAAAAAGTCAGGCGGTTGTGCGATGTGGAAACGCGGGCGGACATACCTGCCAGCGTGAGCCGCATTTTGGCAAAGTTTAATATAAAGGTAAACTTTGATGGAAAAGCCGCGGAGAAGGAGTAAAAGCTATGCTTTTTTATTTTTTGCGGGACTTGGGGGAAAGGCGATAGTATGGAAGAAGTATTAAGATTTATCGTGTTTGTAGCGTCTTTAGGACTCGCAGTTATGATGATGGAGAAAATTTTTCCCAACAAGTAACGGTGAATGCGTCAATTTTTTTGCGGGTTAAGATAAGAGAGGATAAACTATGAAAGACGGAGTGCAGGACTTTATAAAGACGGTTGGAGAAAGCGGGTGTTATGCGCTTTGCCTCGCAGAAGCGGCGGCTATATACAACCGGGCAAATCGGGTGGATGTTGGGTATGCGGTAACAGCTATATCCATCGGAGTTAGCCATGATTATATAAAACCCGATATGACCGTCCTAGACGGCGCGGCGTTCTTAAAACAGATGACAGGCGAGAAGTGGACGAAGGAATACAAGCCCGCAGACTACAAGCCGGTCGAGGGCGATTATCTCATCGCCGAATGGTTTAACAAGCGCACGGGGTTTACACACTTCACCCTTGCGTATCCTCAAAAATGGGATCCGCTAACCGCAAGCGTTACCGTGAAAGAAGGCGTGATACGCAGTTACAGGCTGTACAGGGAGAACCTTTAGGGTAAACAGAGGGAATGCGCGTATGGATGAATATATACAGCTGAAGGCTACGGAGGATGATTGTATCTATCTTTTTAATCCTGAAAAGGGCATCACTAAAAAGATATGCGATATTGCGAGCCCGTCAGAATACCCGCCGTCCATAGTGCGGCAGATTAGAGAACTTAAAAAAAATGCGGCAAGACTGCCTGACGTTTGAAATTG
>JAIRSB010000136.1 GCA_031255655.1 Spirochaetaceae bacterium
ACGCGAAAAGACCGCCGCCGGAGCGAAAAGCGGCGCGGCGAATGTTCGTGTTGCTCTCATTTGCTCCTCCTTAAAAAGCCCCGCCGCCTGTTGGCGGCTGCCTGAGCACCGTTATACTATACTATATAAACGCATAGTGGTGCAAGCGCCCGCTCAGGGCTGGATTGCTTCGCCGCTTTGCGGCTCGCAATGACGAGGGGGCGGCTGGCGCTGCCGCTGTCATTGCGGGTAGTCCTCGTCATTGCGAGCCCCCGCAGGGGGCGAAGCAATCCAGCGAACTACCAAGCCGCTGCCCGCAATGACGAGGGGGCGGCTGCCAGCGTCATGCGGGTAGTCCTTATGCAGCAGACGGTTTTACTGTATATTTGATTCAGCAATCATGTTAGCATTTACTCGGATGAATAAACGAATAAAACTAGCGATCGCGCTTGCCGGTTCACTTTTATTTTTGGGCTGTGGGGTGCCGTATCCGGTATATGAACCGCCGGAACACTTTAAGATGAGCGGGCGCATATTCGGTTACTCGGAGCTTCCCGAAAGATGGGGAATAGAAAAAGTCATAGCGATAAAAAAAGACGGAAATGTGCTTGGTGAGGCTGTTCCTGTTTTGGATGAAGACAACATGACTTGGTCGCTTCCCGTTGTGGCGGAGGAAAATTCCATCGGCACTTTTTGGATAGAAATGAGTGATGGCATCAGCGATATACAGTATTACAACAACGGGGCTGACGAGCGCTTTATATCGGGCGGGCATTATGATCTTGACGTAAACAAAGATGAAATAAACATTCCGATAGGCAGTTACAGACAGCTTGCGCTGATAGGCAAAAATGTTCAGTATCCTGCGAACGCGAATTATGTTTTGATTCGCGATATTGAAATAATCGGCGATTGGGAACCGATTTCACGAAGCGGCTCCGAACCTTTTTCCGGCATTTTTAATGGGCATGACAACACGATAAGCGGGCTTAAACTAATAGAACAAAATAACTGGCAGTACATAGGGCTTTTCGGTTATGTTCAAGGAAGTGTGTCGGAGCCTGCCCAATTGAAAAATATAAACTTGGAAATATCCGGCGCGGAACTACAACTTTCAGCGGTAAACGAACAATGTTTCGGTGTTCTCGCGGGATTTGCCGAAAACACTATTTTCGATAGAATAACGGTAAGCGGCCCTTCACGCGGCTTGAAAATCAAAAAGACGGGCGGGGGCAACTTTTATGCCGGCGGCATTGTGGGCAAAATCAAAATTACAGGCGATATTTCCACGATTACTGATTCTGCGATTTCCCGTTCCGCGACACTTTTTGGTATCGAGGTGGATGCTGATAATACGGGGACTGGCTATTTAGGCGGAATAGCGGGCTTTGCCGAATTTGCCGATACCGGCATTTCCGTTTCAAACTGTTACAGCACAGAATTGGTAGCTTTGAGCAACAACGGACGCGCCGCTTACGCTGGCGGCATATTAGGCTACTATGAACCACTTGACCCGTCGATGGTAACTAACTATTCCACAATAACGAAAAGCTACGTGCGCGGCGAGGTGAGCGCATTTGGCAACGCGGGAACTATAGCGGCGGGCGGGATCACCGGAAACGGCGACGGACTGAAAATCGAGAAAACTTGCGCGTTGATGGTTTCTGTATCGGCACACAACAGCGCCTCCCAGTCGGCTTTCGCGTGTGCAGGCGGTTTTAGCGGATACAATCTTCAAGAAGCTGCCGACAGCTATCAACTCAGTTCGATAACAGTAACATCCCCCTCAATACAACCAATTACCCCCATCAATTATCCTGTAGACAATGGGTCGCCTGTAAATGAGTATCCTGTGGATAAGTCCGCAATTACCGAAACATGGTTCAGTGGTTCGCTTGAATGGGATTTTTCCATTGTTTGGCGCTGGGACGCCCGGACAGGATATCCTAAATTTTTGTGGCAATAGTATCCCTTAGTATGTGCCGGTTTCAGCTTGAAATGAGTCCATATCGGTTTTAGAATCGAATAATGCGGGCGACAAAAGCAATAATACATTTAGACAGGCTAAGAACAAATATAAAAATAGTCCGGGAACATCTGCGGAAAGGAACGGCACTTTGTATGCCGGTAAAAGCGGACGCCTACGGACACGGGGCTGTTCGGATAGCGGAGGAAGCTGTCCGCTGCGGCGTTGATTATCTGGCGGTGGCGACGGTTGACGAAGGTCTTGAACTGCGTGGGGCTGGTATAAAGCATCCTGTTCTGCTGTTTTCTCAGCCTCTCAAAGAAGAGTTGGCAGAAGCTGTCAAAGCGCGGCTTATCCCGTTCATAGGCGATGCTGAGGCGGCGGAGTTTTTCGCGGCGGCTGCTGCCTCAGCGGGCGGAGAGCGGCTGCCTGTATTCCTTAAAATCGATACCGGTATGGGAAGAATGGGCTGCACTCCGAAAGACGCGCCCGCGCTGGCTGCCTTCATCGCGGGGCAGCCGTCTCTTAAATATGCGGGGACGGCGACGCATTTTGCCGTCTCCGATTCCGCGGACTTGCAAGATGTCGAATACACACATCTGCAAATCAGCCGCTTCACGGCGGCGTTGGACGGCATTCGTGCCAACGGGATTTCGCCGGGTATAGTTACGGCGGCGAACACTGGAGCGACTCTCAGTTATCCCGAAGCGTGGTTTGACATGGCGAGGCCCGGCATCCTGCTGTACGGCTACCCGCCGCCTGCTCCGCAAGGGGGCAAGCCGCCTCTTGCTGTAAAACCGGTAATGGAACTGGAAAGTGCCGTTGTTGTCATAAAGCGTGTAAAACGCGGGGAAAGTGTCTCATATGGAAGAACATGGACGGCAGAGCGCGACGCTTATATCGGAATACTGCCGCTGGGTTATGGGGACGGACTGCCGCGCAGTTTAAGCGGCAGATTCTCCGTTATCATCAACGGGAACAGCTACCCGCTTATCGGGCGCGTCTGCATGGACCAATGTATGGTCGATCTCGGCTCTTCGCCTGATGTGGAGCGGTTTTCCACTGTAAGCGTTTTCGGCGGGGAAACGGCGGGCGCGGCAGACGCGGCGGAACTTGCGCGGCTGGCGGGGACTATACCCTACGAGATATGCTGCGGTATCACAAAACGGGTTCCCCGCGTCTACAAGGGCTAGTCTCTCTCGGTTAGATGTCCAAAGCGTTCCCGCCCATTAACTTTTCATAAATACTGTAGTTTTCGCTGCCGAAACAGACGAACAGAACGCGCTTTATCGACGGAGTTTGCGGCAGCGTTTCACGGACGGCGGAAATGGCGACGCGGGCGGCCTCATCTTTCGGGTAGTTGTACACTCCCGTGCTGATGTTCGGGAAGGCTATGCTTTCGAAGCCCAACGCCCCCGCCGCAAGAAGGCTGTTCCGGTAGCAGTTGCCAAGGAGCGCGGCGTCATTCTCCCTGCTGCCATAGACGGGGCCGACGGTGTGTATTACTTTTTTACACGGCAGTCGTCCTGCTCCTGTTACCACGCACTCTCCGGTAGGGCAGCGTCCGTAGGGTCCCTCCGGCAGCCGCAGGCATTCCTCGTACAAATCCCGCCCGGCGGCACGGTGAATAGCCCCGTCCACGCCGCCGCCTCCCAGCAGCCCGGAGTTAGCCGCGTTCACAATCGCGTCGACTTTCTGCGTTGTAATATCTCCGCTCACAAGTTCAATGCTTGCCATGTTATTCTCCTTTATATTTTCACTTCCGCAATGCGGTCATTTCACAGGTGCTAACATCATGTGGGGGTGGCTGAGTGATCCGCTACCGGCAGGCGTACCGTTTTGCCTACCGCGTATCCGATTAAAGCCCCCGCGAATGCGTTAGCCGTATTGGTTATAGCCTTTTGCTAAATAAGTAGCAAGCCAAATCCAGTTCCTTTTCATTTATTTTCAGTTTTACGTCAGTTTTGCCTGATTCATCAAAGCCGCGATGTACATAAAATTGATACGTTGATCCGCTGTCAGTGTAAAGATACAGAAGTTTCCCTTTTTCTTGCTTTTCCAATTCGTTTAACAAAAATGTTCCAATCCCTCTGCCTTTCATATTTGGATCAACTGCAAAAAAATTTATTTCACCATCGGGATTATGTTCTTTTCTAAAACATTTTAGCATTTTTATATTCGCTTCATCATAAACATTCGAAGCATTTTTATAAAATAAACTAATAATAAACCCAACTATCTTTACAAATAATTTATATTTAGTTGAGTTAAATATTTTAGGTTCGTTATTCACATCCGCCAATAATACGCCAACCAGCTTATTTCCTATATAGGCGCCAATCGCTTTAGTCGCTTTCAATGTTTCTAAACACAAAAAATATTTGCTGTAAATATAAAGCTCGAATTTATTGCTTACATACCAATTCAAATGCATCCCTTCAATCGCAAACCTTCTTGCTGTATTAAAATCCTTTTTCTTGATTTGGCTAATTTTTATATCCATGTTTTCAGCGGCCTCCCCTTTCGCAATATCAGCATTCGTATATTTATCCGCGTACCGTTCTATAATACCGTCTACATCGAACTTTACCCATAGGTAGATGGTGTACTTGTCGACAACTCGGTTGGCTGTCAAACAAGTACAGTGTTATTGATGATAATACCGTGCGCACGTTCCATAAACCACCACTCCGTCAACAGCCCTCCGCTGCTTTCGCGCTCAGCGATAAAATCGCCTTGTAACAAAAACCGCGTAGGAGTAGACTTTAGACCATGAAAACATTAGGTATAAACATCGGCTCTACCAGTCTGAAAATGGTTTTAGCGGA
>JAIRSB010000223.1 GCA_031255655.1 Spirochaetaceae bacterium
AAAAAACAGCAAAATGCTTTGCATTTTGCAAGACTTGGGAGACAACCAACCGGGTTGTCGAACAAGTCAATTATTCCGCTTCGCGTCTGCGGGTAAGTGTCCCACACACTTTTACCCGCTATATAAGCGTTATTACCAAGTTCATATATGGTGCTATTTTACACTTGGCGGTTTGCATGCTGCGCTTCCATTTCGCCGACTTGCATTTTCTGGGCTTGAAAAATGCGTGTAAAAAGACTATTACTTTTGTATGCTGATAATGAAATTTGGCGGAACCTCTGTGGGCAGCGCGTCCGCCATCGAAAAATTGATACAGATAGTCAGCGCGAAAAAATCCTGCGGCAAAGTTATAGTGGTTTCGGCGTTTTCCGGCGTTACAGACGCACTAATCGGGATGTCTCGTGTGGCGGAAAGAGGCGACGCTTTCGATACCATGCTTGCGGAGCTTGGCAGACGGCACACAGAAACGGCGGAGGCTTTGCTACAGGGCGTCCACCGCGCGGCGGCAATCGCGGAGATAGAGGCGCAGTTCGCAAAGCTGCGGCGCGTTCTTGACGGCGTTTATATATTGCGGGAGCTTTCCCCGCGCTCGCTTGACTATGTAATGAGCTTCGGCGAGAGGCTTTCCGCCTCGCTGATTGCCGGATGTTTTAGGGCGCGCGGGCAAGAGGCTGAATATCTTGATTCGCGCAAGTTAATCAAAACGGACGAGCGTTACGGCGGCGCGAAGGTTTTTATTGAAGAAACTTACAAAAACATAAAGAAATACATGGCCGGGTGCCTAACGCCGCAGATAGCCGCCGGTTTCATAGCCTCCACGCGGAAGGGCGCTGCCACAACGCTTGGAAGGGGTGGTTCGGACTATACCGCCGCGCTTTTCGGCGCGGCTTTGGACGCCGAAATCGTGGAGATTTGGACTGATGTTGACGGTATTCTTACATCGGATCCCAAAATGGTCAAAGACGCTTTCTGCATAGACGAGATTTCCTATTCGGAAGCCGTTGAGATGTCCCATTTCGGCGCGAAGGTTCTGTATCCACCGACTGTTCAGCCTCTTTTCGAGAAAAAAATCCCCATCTGGATAGGTAACAGCTTTAATCCCTCCGCCAAAGGCACTCTTATTTCCAGCAAAAAAGTGGATAATCCCTGGCCTGTGCGCGGTATAAGTTCGCTTGGAAACATAGCCCTTGTAACCGTGCAGGGGACAAGCATGGTCGGTGCGGCGGGCTTTTCTTCGCGGCTTTTCGGCTCTCTCGCGCGGCACGCCGTAAATGTCATTCTGATAACGCAGGCTTCAAGCGAGTATTCGATATGTTTTGCCGTCATCCCCGGCGACATTGACGGCGCGCTCGCCGCTGTCGAAGAGGAATTTGCCGCTGAGATACGGAATGGGCTGCTGGAAAACCCTAAGGCGCAGGCGGATTTCGCTGTCATAGCAGTTGTGGGCGAAAACATGAAGAACGTTTCGGGCATAAGCGGTAAGGTTTTTCATGCCTTAGGGCGAAACGGGGTAAATGTCGCGGCCATCGCGCAAGGATCGTCCGAGATAAACATTTCGGCTGTGGTTGCGATGAAGGACGAGGCAAAGGCCCTTAACTCCATACATGAGGCTTTTTTCTTGTCGGGCGTACGCTCTGTGAACTTGTTTCTTGTGGGCTGCGGGCTTATAGGCGGTACTCTGCTTGACCAGATAAACGCGCAGCGCGAAACGCTGGCCGGGCATTACAAGATACAGATAAACATTTGCGGCCTTGCTAACTCGCGCAAAATGATATTTGACGGCGGCGGTATTCCTTCGGCAGAGGCGAAGGCTTTGCTGGAGGCTTCGCCGGATGTATTTGAAATCAATGAGTTTACGCGGCGCATGAAGGCCCTTAACCTACCGAACAGTTGCTTCTGCGACTGCACGGCAAGCAAGGCTGTCGCCGCCGTGTACGAGACTGTTTTGCAGGCGGCGGTCTCGATCGTAACGCCGAACAAAAAGGCAAACTCCGGCGCATTTGACTATTACAAGCGTCTTACGGACTATTCGCGTGATAGGGGCATCCCCTATCTTTACGAGGTTACGGTATGCGCCGGTTTGCCCGTTATTTCTACTTTGCGCGACCTCCGTTTGTCCGGAGACAGAGTTTTGCGTATAGAGGCGGCTCTTTCTGGCACATTAAGTTTCATTTTCAACAATTTTGACGGAAAAAAGAGTTTTTCCGCCCTTGTCCGCGAGGCAAAGGCGAAGGGTTACACCGAGCCTGATCCCCGCGACGACCTTAACGCGATGGACGCGGCCCGAAAGTCTCTGATTCTGGCGCGGGAGTGCGGTATGCCGCTGGAATTTTCCCAAGTAGACATAGAGCCTATACTGCCACAGGCCTGTTTTAACGCGCCTAGTGTGGAGGCTTTCTTTACTGAACTGGAGAAATCGGACGCGGACTTTGAGGAGCGCCGAGCTGCCGCCGAAAGTGACGGGAGGCGGCTGCGTTATGTTGCCGTGATAGAGGAGGGCTCGGCGCGAATGCGCCTTCGCGCCGAGCCTGCGGAAAGTCCTTTCCGTTCTCTTGTCGATTCGGATAACATAGTGGTGATAACAACGGAGCGTTACAGCAGGCTGCCTATGGTGATAAAGGGACCCGGCGCAGGGGCGCAGGTTACCGCTGCGGGTGTTTTGGCCGACATTGTCCGCATAGCGCGGACTTTGGTATAGGACGCTGAAAACCTTTTTTAATGAAAAATTAAGTGAATTCATACGCTATACGAGCGGACGCTCAATATTCCGCGCGTTTTTTCAAACCGGCGGATGGCCTTGATGGCGGTGTTCGCTGCGAGTTGTGCCCGCACCGCTGCTTGTTAAGGGGCGGAGAGGCCGGGTTTTGCAAAGCGCGTACTGGTGAATCAGGCGGCGCTCTTCCGTTTTACGGCTTTGTTAGTTCGGTGGCTGTCGACCCTATCGAAAAAAAGCCGCTTTTTCATTACCGTCCGGGCGAAAAGATTTTTTCACTGGGTTTTGTAGGCTGTAATATGCAATGTCCTTTCTGCCAGAACTGGCGCATTTCACAGACCACAGACTCCGCCGTCCAAGCGTTCGTGCCGGAAGAAATCGTGTCAAAGGCAACGGAACTAGGGCTTAAGCAGATAGCGTACACCTACTCCGAGCCTCTCATTCACATAGAATATCTGGCTGAGTGCATGACGCTTGCCCGCGAACGTGGAATGGCGAATGTGCTTGTAACAAACGGCTGCATCAACGATAAGGCCGCCGCGGAAATTATTCCGCTTGTGGACGCCGTAAATGTAGACCTTAAATGTTTTTCGGAAGTCAATTACAGAAAAATACTCGGAGGCTCTCTTTCGGCGGTAAAGCATTTTATAAAGGCGGCTTCGGAGTGCGTCCATGTAGAAGTAACTACGTTGATTATTCCTGATTTTAATGACGGCGCGGCAGAAGCTGATGAATGCGCCGGTTTTATAGCCTCGGTATCAAATAGTATTCCGTGGCATATCAGCGCGTACTATCCGGCTTATAAATGGGATGTTCCGCCTACAAAAGCGGAAACTATACTTGAAATAAAAAAACGCGCTGGGCAAAAACTGTTATACTGCTACACTGGGAACATAAATGATGGCAATCCCACTTATTGCATCAACTGCGGAGCGCTTTTGATAAGACGCGGCTGTAGTTATAAAACAGAAATTTTAGAGCTTGTAAAAAAAAACGAAGACGGCGTTTATTACTGCGGACGCTGCGGAACAAGAACGGCTATACGATATTAATCAGCGGAGTTATTTAGAAATTAAAATTTCTAAACGGCTATAATCATAAAAAACTGTCCCGAAACAAAAAGATTTTGGGGCGGTCTTGTGTTTAAGTGGAGTTTTTATGAAGAATGATTTTGTAATAACCGCTACGGAAACGATGCGGAATTACGCGGCGGTAGTATCAGGCATTTTAAACAAGTATCCTGATTTTTTGGCAAAGCACAGCTTGAATGCGGTTAGCGGGCTTGATGTAAAATGTTTCGCGGACGGCGAGATGGAGGTTGAAATATCAACTTCTGTGCGTGGGAAGGATGTCATCATTTTTTCAAGCAGCGCGCGCAACGAGGCGGGGCTTGATGTAAACAAGGCAAAATTAGAGCTTTACCACGCGGTTGACGCGCTTAAGCGTTCCCGCGCCGAAAGGATAATCGTTTTCGAGCCTTATGTGTCCTGCGGGCGTTCCGACAGGCCCCTTGTGCGTAATTCTGTAGGTTTATGGATTCACTTTAAGACTCTTGTGAACTTAGGCGTTTCGCACATCGTAACGTATCAGCTTCATTCCGATAAATCCAAGGCAATGATAGATCCGGCTTTATGCGTATTTGACGATGTGCCGATTTTTACTTTGTTGAAAAAGTATTTGTGCGACCATTATGTAAAAGATATAAACACGCTGGAAACCACAGTTCATGATAACTGGGCTTTTTGTTCCGTTGACGCGGGTGGCGAAAAGCTTACTCAGAGATTCGCTAACGCTTTTAATGCGCCGCTTGTTGTCGCGCATAAGCAGCGGGATTATTCAAAGGCGAACACCATCGAGTCGATAAACATTCTTTCCGCCGAGCCCATAAGCGGTAAGGTTCTTTGGATTGTGGATGATATGATTGATACGGGCGGCTCCGTTCAAAGTCTTATTCACGCGCTTGCGAAGCAGAATCCGGCGGAAATCAACATCGTTGCTGCCCACGCTCCGTTTTCGGACCCGGCCCGCGAGCGTCTTGCCGCGCTTACTGAACAAAAATTGCTGAAGCGTATCATCGTAACGGATACTGTATATTTCCCGCCTTCTATGCCGCAGGATTTTCCAAACCTGCAAATTGTGCCGTCCGCCGAATTATCGGCGCGTGTCATAAGCAAAATTGTGTCGGACAGTTCCATGTCCGACATTCACAGGACTTTCAGCGCGAGGGAGTATTTAAACAATCTGGATTTGTTCGCGTTGTAAACGCCGCTCGTCCTGGCGGTGATGATGTGGGGGAGGGTAGGGGCTGCCGTTCAAGCCGGAACGTCGCGCAGGTTGAAAACCTGCGCGGCGTTGCGTCGAAGTCTTTCTTTTAGTTCCTCGATGTCAATTTTCAGCAGTTCGGCGGTGCGTCTGTAGCTCTGCATTATCATGCCCGGATGGGAGGGCTTTCCCCGGTAAGGTTCTGGAGCTAGGTAGGGGCTATCTGTTTCCAGCAACAGGCGGTCCAACGGAACGCTTTTTAGCGTCTCTCTTAGTGCACCAGCATTTTTGAAGCTGATGTTTCCCGCAAACGAGATATAGTAGCCCATGTCCAAAAAGGCGCGAGCTTCGCTTGAGCCGTACGAAAAACAATGTATTATCCCGCCCACGTCCGGGTAGGCCGCAAGCGTTTCTATCGTTTCGGCGGGAGCCTCACGCGAATGAATGATTACCGGTAGACCTCTGCGCCGCGCCAAATCAAGCTGCCTCTCCAACAGTTCCCGTTCCGCGCCACTTGGCTCCGGGTTTTCGCGCCTGTCAAAACCGCATTCGCCTACAGCGACGACACTTCCGGCGGGCACGGTGTCAATATCTTGTTCGAGCAAGGCAAGCTGCCGTTCCGGGCAGGAAAGAAATTCTTTGTGTGGCCAAAGTCCGGCTGAAAAGCGTACATGCTCGAAGCGCGAAAAGGCGCGCATGCGTTCCGCAAGGTCGCCGGCGGTGGTTCCTACATCAATTATTCCGGTGAATCCCGCCTTAAACAGCGCAGGAACAAGTTTTTCGGCGTTAATCCCGCGTCCGTCAAGATATGAAAGGTGTGCGTGCGTATCGAATAATCCGGCGCATCCGGCCTCCGGCTCAAAGTCGTCAAGAGTCATTTGTATTTCTCTTCCAGTCTGCTCATCCAAAGGCCCAGCATAACACCTGCGACAAGCGCCAAAACGCATATAACAGTGCCGCCGCTTAAATAGTTGTAATCAAACGGAATAATCATCAGGGTTGAGGCAATCACTATGCCGAAAACAAAATGAAACAGTCCAGCGTAAATCTTTTTTAACAGCATATCCACCAGTGACGACAGCGAAAAAAGGCAGACCGCGCCGCCTAGCAGTATCGGCAGAAGAACGTGAAAATCGAGCGTTTTGAAGGCTTCAACCATAGGCTTGTACATTCCGAAATATACAAGGAAATTTGACGGGCTCATGCCCGGCACTAAAACGCCAAGCGCAATTAAAGCGCCGGAAAAGAGCCATGTTACGAAATTCAACGGCAGTTGGGCCTCAAAGTATTTTTCCGCGCCGAAAAGCAGCAAAAAGCCAATCACCGCTGTAAGCGCGAGTATGACATAATGCCGTTTACAGCGGCCTTCTTTGCCGGCTTCTTTCCATAACGCAGGCAGCGTGCCCAAAATGCAGCCGATAAATCCCCAAAGGACTTCACCTTCATAGTTTTCAAGAAAGAACGCCAGCGGATGGGACAGTATGAATATGCCACCGAGCGCGCCTAAACCGACTGGGATAAAGAATAGCACGTTTTTGAAAAAATTCTTTGTTATGTGAGCAATAAAGTCGATTATCCTTTCGTAAAGCCCGAAAACCGCGGCGAGCGCGCCTCCCGATACTCCGGGCAGAATAAATCCTGTTCCAATCAGTATGCCTTTCAAAAAACGCAGTATCCAATCTATCATAAAAACTCCTGTATACGAACTAATAGCTTCACACGAGTTCTCAGACAATAATCGCTGAAAACTCTTGTCTCGCAAAAAGCTCATCCGTAATGCTACATGAAAAACCGGATATGGTATACCGTTTTTCAGCAAGCTGATGATTCCCCCGCCGCCGCTCCGGATAATTGACGGGGAAGGGTAGGCGGCTACATACTGGATTCGATTCTTCGCCGCAGTTCGTTAAGCCGCACGGAATCGCGGTTTTCAGGACGTTGCAGCAAACGCTGGACAATAGATAAAGCCAACAGATTGTTGCCGTTTTGTAGTTCCCGTACCGCTCGCATATATTCCTGTTCGGTTTGACTGTCGACGGCGGACGCGCTGCCCATAGCGACCTGTACGCGGTCTTTCACCTGCATGGCCAGCGCGTTATTCGGATTTAGCCTTAGAGCCTCGTTCACATTTTCCAGCACCAGCGGATACTGGGAGCGCACATTCGCAGCGAACATACGCTGCGCCGCCGCGGCAAGCTCGTTGCTGCGGGCAAGCCTGCGCGGGTCGGGCGGGGCGGGGCGTATCCCCATGCTTATTTCAGCCTGAACGACCGCCGCCCTTATACCCGGATAATCAGGATTTATCTGCGCCAAATCCTGCAAATCCGCAAAGGCTTCAACGTTGCCGCGCCGGGCACCGTTTACAGCCGACTGAAAACGCTGGGCAAAATTCTGATTAAAGACTGCGGGGTCGCGTACCTGCTCTATCCGCAGTTCGAGAATGCCGGCATCCTGATTGACCGGAAACAACAGGCGGACTTCCTGCGTCTTTTGAATAGCGGCGGCAAACATCTGTAAGCCGTCTTCCCGCCTGTTATTGTTGAGCAGACGCACGCCCTCTTCATAATTTCTGCGCGCTCCCGAAAGCAGTTGGCTCATCTCAGGATAAAGCGGCGCGGTAACGGGAATTGTTCTGCCGCCCCGCATGAATAACGCGCCGCGCGTCAACGTAAGCCAGTACGCAACCTCGCTGTCCGGCTCCGCGCTAATGGACGCCCAGCGCTCCTCGGCGCGGACAAGGGTTTCCTCCGCCTGATCAAAACGCCCATCAAAGTATCTTTCTCGCGCATTGTTGACAAGAGAGCGCACCTCTCTCACGACGGCTTCGTATCTAAGTTGTACTATCTCCGCTATGAGAGGCGTAATGCTTAACGTGATTTCATTCCGTAGAGTTTCTGATTCCTGTATCGCCAATGAATCCTCATAGCGAGAGACGCTGCGGTAAGCCAAGTCCTGCGCTTCGTCAAAAGAAGCCCGCGCCAAAGCTGAGCGCGCCGTCTGAAAAAGCTGCCTACCCTCGTTCAACAACTCTTCCGCCCGGCTTACACGGGCAAGGGCAAGTCCGCGTATATCATTATTCCTGATTTGCAGATTGGAAATGCGGGAAGTTATTGTGCGCGCCTCCGCCGACAATTCGGCGATTGAACGACTGGCGGCAATCGCGCCGCTTTCGTTCTGGTAATCATCCAAAAGCTGCCGTGCCGTCTCAATCTGCGTCTCCAAGCCACTGTTGATTTCCATTGAAAGTTCTGCGGCTTCACGCGGGTAAAAAGCCGTTATCTCCGTGCCGTCCGCGAGCTTCAGTGGAACTCCGTCAAGCATACTCCGGTCCCTCGCAAGAAGCTCCTCCAGACGGGACAATTCCCTGTTCAAATCACCGTTTGCGATAGTATATTGTTCCGAAGCGGTGTTTATTACTGCTTGAGAAAACTTGTCGCGCAGCGCTCTCAAAGTGTTTTCCGCGGCGGTAAAAAAAGTTGTATCGGTACGCGCTCCATCAAGGGAGGAGTCCGGAACAGCGTTAAACCGCTCGTTTGCTTCAATGCTCAGTTCATCCAGTATGACATCAATCGCGGCAATGTATGTCTCATAATCATGCCGCAGTTCAAGTTCCCGCGAAACCGCGGCCTTGACGCTGATGCGCCCCGCGCTCCAAGCCGCCGGAATATTTTCAGCTGTCGCCCCCGCCCGCGTGTCCGCGTAACGCAAGCCTTCGTTACAGGCGCTGCTAAGAAAGCCGTTGATTTCTTCCAGCCCGTTGAAGTGTAAAAATTGACGGATATGCTCGGAACTTACGGTATATTCCAAGACGTTTTCTGCCGCGTCGTCCGGCGTGTCGAATGCCGTCTGTTTTTCAAGTAATTCAAGCGGGAATTTATCGAAGTTGGAGCTTGTTTCCAGCATAGAAAGCGCGTAATTAAATTCCTCGCGATTAATTAGATCGAGCGTTCGCGAAAAATAATCGCCCGCGACATCCATAAAGCGTTGTTCAAGAGGCACCGCCGCGATGTTCCAAATCGCGTCAATCGCGCCCAAAATACCTTCTCGAATCGCTTCGCTAGTGCGTCCCTGTATAAAAACTGCAGCCATCGGGAAGAAAAAACGCCCTTCATTCTTGACTTCGGCAGCCTCCGTTACCTCCGTTTGTTCCTCGAAGTATCGCATTGTCTGAGTAACATCGTCTTTAGTTTGAATAAGCTCATCCAAATAAGGCGACACTCCTCCGTACGTCGAGAGTAAGGCCGCAGCATCCTGAATACCGCCGCGCAAAGATAACACCGATGCTGCCTGTTCTTCAAAAAAAGTAATCATCGCCGACGCGCTTACGATAAAGTCATCTATGCGTCCAAGTGAATTCATCGTCCGGGAGTTCACTTCTTCCCCATAACCCGCGCGGTACATCTGCTCCTGATACAATTCAAAGCCGCTCTGATACGTTCGCAAAGCTGCCAGATACTGCTTTTGACTGAGTTGTTCCCCACCTTCCCGCAATATGCGTTCAAGCTCGCGCCTGTTCACCGTGAAGCGTGCGACTTCCTCAATGTTAGCTATAAACTGCTCGGTATCTTCGCGCCGCGCCGCGTTCATCGCGGCGAGTTGGCGGCTTAATGTTAGAATGCTTTCAAGATTTTCAGGATTATCGACGACCATATCCAGAAGTATGTTCGCCACGGCGGTGTAATTGTTCATGAGAGACATAATGTCTCGCAGCCTGTTTTGAATTGGATCAAAATTTTCAGGCTCCATACGCGCGAATTCCGCCAAAAGACGTATTGCCTCGCTGTAGTTTTTTTCTTGTATCAGGGCGTCCGCTTTTGAAAGACCAGTCTCCGGTTGACTTTTTCCACCCGCTATCGCCAAAGTGGTGGCAAAAAAGAAAAGCCCCAGCGCCAAAAACGCCGCCCTGCGTCCAAAAACCGCTCGAAAAAACATAGACCTATTTTATATTTATCGGCAGTTTTAATGTTATATATTAGGATTTAAACAAAATCCGTAAACAGCGGCATTCGCGGTATATCCGGCAAGACGCAGCCTGTCGGGTATACCGGAAAAGAGTCTATTCTCGTGTGACAGCTTGTATTTTCCTATAAAGGTTAAGGTAGTTAACGTCGATTATATCGACATCTTTACCTTTGGTTTCCTCAAGAAATTTTTCATAACCATCAGTAATCAGTCCGAGTATTATAGCGTACTCGGCGATAACCGTTCTCGAGGCGTTTATAGCGGGAGAAGTGAGACTTCCCAGCGGTGTTATTACGCCGTCTCTTGTCGCGTAAGTAGCGCAGCTTCCTAAAATTACTCCGAATGTCAGAACAAGCGCCGACATTCCTAATCTAAAAGATTTCTTTGTCATAATTTTCTCCTTTGACAATAGAATTTCTAAACGGAATCGAATTCCGTAAAACATAAATAACTGTCCAGAACTTCAGTTTCTAAACAGTACCGACTAAAAAAGATTTTGCTGTTCTGGTACCAGAATAGCGCGTTTGTTTTCTTGATTTATGTCATTCAGTCCCTCCTGTTTTGAGACCCGTCCCATAAACAACGACGAAAATAAATTCAGCGTTGTCGAGAAATCCTGGAGTTACTGAAAGAAAAAGTTTTAGTTTACAGTGACAAAATCGGGGGGGGGGGGGGCAAATTCAAATGAAAATTCACAGGCGCCGGTGTTCACCCGCGTGTTTTTACGCTGCGTAGATATATGCATCGCGTCAAATAAACGCGGCTGTGTAAAAACCTCGCCGCGCCCGCTATATGTTTTTTTATCCGTAATTCGCATCCTTCGTACTGTATACCATAGATGTCTGGATTTTGTCAATACACCGACGGCGGACTCCAGCAATTCTCATTTTAGAAATTTTTTACATGAAAAAAGCCCGAAAATAACGATATAATTGATTTTATCTTAAGTATTGTCTACTATTTCATACATATTTCGTCTGTATTTTATTGTTTTAAGGTGTTGTTTTTCTAAAATGAGTATTGCTGCGGCGGACTCAGCAATTCTCATTTTAGAAATTTTTTACATGAATAAAGCCCGAAAT
>JAIRSB010000224.1 GCA_031255655.1 Spirochaetaceae bacterium
AACTGCTTGCCAAAAACGGCCTTTTTGCGCGGCTCTACCGCATACAGCGGGAGAACATCGGCTGGAGTGTGTAGGGCGGGGTAGGGCAAGGGTAACAAGCCTATTCGCCAGTGTTAGGGCAGCAGCCGCTGCCCTAACACTGGCAAACTACCGTCCCACCACCAGCAAATCCCACCTAACAAAGCCGCCCCGCCGCCCGCCGCCAGTTAGCAAACAACAAACCCCGCCGAATAATCCGGGATGTTTACCGACTTTAGACGCAGACTTACCGGGCCATTCAGCGGAATATCACGCCCGCCGCGCTCCAAAGCGCAGGAAACCTCCATACCCAAAGCCGGAATAAAGAACACAGCGCGCGGCCCGCTCTTTTCGAGCAGAACCCCCTCCCAGACAGAATCCGGCCTATCCAGCAAATACACCAGCTTCCAGTGCAGCAAACTCGCCCGCTCGGCGCGTGCGACGCCCAGCGTCGCACGCTCGGCAGCACCCAGCTTCAGCAGCAAAGCATTCTCATCAAGCGGCATCTCGCCGTGCAAAAACGCGCGAATCTGCTGATGCGCCAGCAGGTCTGCACTGCGCCGCAAAGGACTCGTTACCTGCGAATATATATCAAGCCCAAGCCCCCAGTGCCAACCCGGCCTCGTAGAAAGAACACGCGGACGCATACAACGCCTAAGCTGATAAGAACCCGCAAGCCCCTCATAAATAACATTAGGAAAATCCCCCGTCTCCTGAGAAATATAAGGGAAAGGCAAAGAGCGCTCCAAAGCCCAGCGCGCCGCCGCCTCACCCGCAAGCAGCATACACTCACGCACAGCAGCAGCGGACTTATAACTCTGCAGAGGAATAAGCTCTATCTGTTCACCGCGGACAACAACACGCAACTCCGGAAACTCAATAAGAGCCGCCCCCATATCCAGACGCCGCTCAAGACAAGAAGCCGCAAACTCAATAAGCGGCGCAATCCGGCTATCACCATCCGCCTCCTCGTAACTAAGACGAGTAACACGAACAGTAGAACAGAAAACCTCAACACCCGACACAACCCGCTTCCTGTCAAGACGAATTTTGAAAGTCAAAGCAGGAGAAGTTTCAGAAAGACCAAGCGCATAAAACGGAAAAGCCGCTGCGTTTATCATAGCAGCCACACCCTCAGGCGCGTAAAAAGTCGCGCCGCGGGAAAACGCCTCTTTATCCGCCTCAGTACCATCTCGCACCGAAGCCGCCGGGTCGGCAACATGCACATACAACAATGCCCCATCCCCATCCGGCTCGAAGGACACCGCATCATCAGGATCATCACTCCAGGCATTGTCAATGGCGAAAGCCGGCATAGCAGTAAGATCGACACGTTCCTCCTCTGGAGGAGGAGGAACGGCGGCGGCAGCCGGCATCAAAGACACACCGAAACGACTAGGATTAGGATTAAAAGAAGGCTTCCAGTATCCGGTCTTGAGCAGCAAACGATGAGCAGCAACAGGCGACTCATCAATACCCGCCTCCCGCAAAGAGCGCGACTTAATCGCCCTCCCCAAAGCCAAAGCCTCAACATCCTGCATATATTGACCGTCAGCTGCAACATCAACATTGCCCGAACGCAAACGCTCAATAAAAGCAGCGCGATTAGCAGAATCCAGCCTCTTACCATTCAAACGCTGTTCAGCAGCCTCAACCTCCGCGCCGCCCCTCACCGTAACCGTGTCCGGCGAACCATTAAAATAAACACCCTCAAGCAACAGCATATAAGCCGCCCACGCCGCCGCCGGAGTAAACTCACCATAAGCAAGCTCCGCCAAATCCCGCAGCGAAAAACACCTGCCACCCGCATCCCCCGCACCATATTCATCAAGACAAAGCTCCCAAACCTCGCGCATATTAACCTGCGGCACAGCACCCTCAAGAGCAGCAACAGAAACAAGCGGGCCGCCATGCAGCAACTCAATATCCTTCAGACGCACACGAAACTCACCCGAAGCAGTCTGCAAAGTAATCTTATCGCCCACAGCCGTAATCAACGCAGGCTTTTGTTTGTACACGCAGAGTGCGCGCTCTTTTAGCATGGCTTCTTTCCTTGTACACATAGAGTTATTTAGAAACTTCAGTTTCTAAATAAAAACCGCTGAAAATGATTTGGGAGACAACCAACTGGGTTGTCGAATAAGTCCATTGTAGGCATTAAGTGCGCTGCTGCCAAGTGACAGCTTATTATTTCAGCGCGTTTGACATACCTCGCGAAGCTTTTGTATACTTAATTAGTTTCTAAAATAAATGTTCAATAAATATTCTTTAAGTTAAGGAGATAACATGATAAAATGTAAATACGTGTTTTTCGCGGTGCTCATAGCGGCGGCTGTTCTGGCAGGCTGCGCCAAACCGCCTGTCGAGGAAATGAACGACGCGATAGCCGCGGTCAGCAGGGCAGAGAACGACCCCGACGTAATCAATTACGCCGCTAACGCGCTGCTACGCGCCCGTGAAGCTCTGGCGCAGATGCAGTCTGAAGCGGACGCGAAACGCTACGACGCCGCAAGACGGCTTGCCGGCGACGCTCAAGACCTTGCTGAAAAAGCTATTAGTGAAAGCCGCGCCGCGGCTTCGCGCATTCGGGAAGATGCTGAAAACGCAATTCGGGCAATGCAAAACGCGCTGGACGAAACGGATCAGACTTTAAGCAACGCCCGCCGTTCACGACCCGCCGGCGTGAATATAACGCAGCTTGACAATGATTTCACCGCCGCCCGCGATGACGCAGACCGGGCGGTAATCGCGCAGACAGAAAGCCGCTACCGCGAGGCTATAGATACAAGCCAGCGTGTCCGCGCGGCTCTAAGTTCTATAACATCTTCACTTTCCCAAACCGTAATTTCCGCGTCGCGCAAAAAATAGTTCCTAGTACCGGCGTTATTCTTCTTCAATCCGCATATCCATGATTATGGCTATGCGGTATGTTTTTCCCTTCTCTATAGCGGCGGTTTTCATTATCGTATAGTCACTTAACTGTATGCGGATATCATGTTTACCGGGTTCAACGGCCAGCGGAACACTTGTACGCGCCACAGGCGCGTCATCAACAAAAATACGGGCTTGTTTCGGCGCCTCGAAAATAAGAAGCGGTGTTAGGTCATGCAGCACGATGGAGAGACTTAGGGTTTTACCCCGTTCTATCACGAAGCGGCGTTTTTCGGCGCGGTAATCCTGCGAAAGCAAGGTCAAGCTGTGCTCGCCTTCTTTTATAAAAATCCCATCGGAAAGATTATCCGTTACCTGCTCATCTATGAGCAGACTGTAGCTCCCGTTAGGCGGGTATTTCGGACGTTGCACATTGACAATAAGAAGCCCTTCGTCGCTGAAAATCGGTTTCACGTTTAATTGAAAGCGCAGGTTTTTAAGTTCATTATTCCATTCTTTAGTAACGGATGTTAGCCTGAAAAGAACAGGAAAATTTTTCGGTGACACAGGCGTTTTGAATAATGTCAAATACGGAGTATCGCGCAGCCCGTGCCGCGCATGCAGCGGGATCTGATAAACAGTTTGTATTTTGTTCGGAAGCGGCTCAAAAAACAACGGAGCCGCTTCGACGTAAACCGGAGTTGTGCCCGGAATTTTACCAATGTTAGAATAAAGCCCGGCCGCTATACTGCCTTCATAGTTAAGCCATGACTGTGGCGCGGTTAATTCCAGTTCTATGCCGCGGATGAAACGTATATCCTGATCCAGAGAAATTAAAACAGAATCGTCGTACGAAAGCGAAACAGAAACCCCGCTGACCATATCATCATTCAGCTTTATCCTGTCTTTTACAAGAACGCGGAATATTTCGGCGTTAAGCATCGAATTCATGAAAAGTAAAAGGAGAACCAAATAACTGCGGATATGAGTTCTGATATTATTCATTTATTTCCTGCTCTGCCCAATAGTTTGGCCGGATCCTGGGCTTTGCCGCTTTGACGTAATTCAAAATGAAGGTGCGGGCCTGTTGATAAACCTGTTGAACCAACACGCCCTATAATTGTATCCGGTTTTACCGGACCTCGCAAGACCGCGTCTATACGTGAAAGATGCCCGTACAAGCTTGTCCAGCCGTTATCATGCTGAATAACGACATATTTCCCATAGACTGAATTTTCTGCGCTTTCGATAACAACTCCGCCGCGAACGGCGTAGACTTCCGTTCCGGTCGGGGCGGCCAGGTCCAGTCCGCTGTGACTGGAATTTCGCCCGCTTATT
This sequence comes from Spirochaetaceae bacterium, assembly GCA_031255655.1. Classification (GTDB taxonomy): domain Bacteria; phylum Spirochaetota; class Spirochaetia; order Treponematales; family Breznakiellaceae; genus JAIRMY01. The sequence goes on from JAIRSB010000224.1 coordinate 4,228, forward strand.
GGGCTTATCCGCTGTCCGAACGCGCTTGTCAGTGTGAATTTCCGCAGCGGAAAATGAAATAATCCCGGATTAAGAAAAAACGTGCGTTCATTTGGGGTGAAGTTACCTCCGGGGATAAAACGAAAACGTTGTTTCCCATCCGGCATATTTATTATGATAGGCACGCCCGTTTCGCCGCCTCTGCTTGATATTATCAAACGCTCAAGGTCGTTTTTCGGGGTTTCCGGCATGAATATTCCAGGGACCGAAGGCAGTATAAGCGTGGTATTTTGAAAATCCGGCATAATATAAGGGATGCGGTTCAAGGTGCTTATCGTGTCGTACGGTATGTTGCAGCGCGCCGCGAGTTTGAGAATATCATCTTCTTTATTGGGCGTATATGAATAGAGTGTGAGCCCCCGCGCTATGTTTTCCGTTTCGCCAGAATTGTGTGCCGAACGCGCCGCCCTGCGGCCCTGCTCGACATCATCCAAAAACTGCTTAAATACCGTGTCGCGTGTATCCAACCGTTCAATGAACGGTAGTGCCGCGCCGTTTTCCTGTCCAGTTATAACACCGTTCGGAATTAACAGTCTGATTAAAATGAGTATCAGTGATTTTTGGGGGATGCACATAAAAAAGCCGGAACTATTCGTCCCGGCCCTTCGGAGTAACCGCGACCGGTTAAACTTCTTTGATTGCTTCTGTAGGACAGGAATCAACGCAAGTGCCGCATTCGGAACATTTGTCCGGATCAATCCACCGCAGCCCGTCCTTTTCAGAAATAGCCTCAGACGGACAATCGCTCTCACACGATCCGCAATTAACGCATTCGTCCGTTATTTTGTAAGCCATAATTTACCTCTCTAAAACAAAGATTTACCACAATGATACTACTCTTATCGGTAAAATTCAAGTAAAACATTCCCACCGCGGTGGTGGATAGCTTCCGGTCTGAAACCTAACTTTCGGGGTCTTTCCGTATGAATAAATAATATCCGTTTTCGTCCGACAGCAGTCTGTATTCCTCGTCTATCAATTCATAAACCGGCTGATACCATGCGGGAAGATAATCGTAGCGGAGGTCATCCGCGCTGAATATAGCTATTATCGCGGGTTTTGATGTTAAAATATCCGATAAAAACTCTTTACGGGCGCCGGGAAAATGGTCGAGACCGGAACCTTGATAAATATACTTTGAGGCGGCTTTTCTTTCGGTGAAAGGGTAAATGTATCCGTTGATTCCCAGCGAAATTATTTTATCGTCCGGATTCGTATTTTCGTCAATCATTCTGCCGGCATTGATTAGCCATTTTCCAGAATCATCGAAAATTCCTTTCGTTGCATCATAAAACCAGTTCAACATTCCTTTTGAGCAAAGAACGCAGAGAAACAAAACAAGCGCAGCTTTCTTTTTTCGGACTTCAGAAAATGCAGAATAAATAGTTTCAATTATAAAAGTAATGGCGGGGATGAAAAACGGAATAAGAACAAAATTGTAGTGGTCATCGCCGCTTGAAAGAGAAAGAAACAGCAACGTTAATATGTATGAAAATGTATATCCTATGTAAAATAAAAAATTGTGATGCTTGTATTTTGTTATAATCCAGAAAATACCCATAAGAAGCGGAATGATGGAATATCCTCTGTCAAGTACAACGACAAAATTTTTCACGATTTGTTTTATGCTAGACGCGCTACTGAAACCTTGCGCGGCTCCGCCTTGTATAACCTGATAAAAAAATCCGTCCAAAATTCCATTTAATTTTAAATATAAAAGTACAGGAATGGCTATAATTATTATTCCGGCACAAAACCCGAATATGTATTTACCCAGAGCCGCGAAACGGCGTTTCATTATCGATTCGATGAAAATAATTACGCAAAAGCCCGCCCATAATGGAAACATGTTTAGTTTAATTAAAACGGCGCAGGCAAAACAGGCACCAAGTATAATTAATTTAACTAAACTTATGCTTCGTTCTAGTGAGAATGAGAAATAATATTTTGTAAAAATGTAAAAAGATGCCATTAAGAAAGGCAGAGAGTATTCCTCCGTTCCGGCTGAAACTGAAAAAAACGAATAAGACTCCACGAAAGCACATGTCATTCCTAGGAGAGCGCAAAATTTATTTGAAAAAAACAGGGCAGTCTTGTAGGCAAAAAATACGGAAATGTACATGAATATCAATTCTGTAACCCATACTCCGGTAAATTTTCCAAGCAGCAAGCCGGGAACGCTTAACAGGTAAGCGAGCGGCCCTTTGTTGTCGACAAAATCCACATACGGGAGTTGTCCCCGCGTTATTCCCTGTGCAATGGTCATGTAAACTGATGAATCAACATGCATCCGTCTAAAAGCAAACGGGCTGTAGCTTGAGGCGAATATTATGGCAAATGCGATTAAAAAAAGTTCGGCGCAGATGATAAAATCTGTTTTGTTCTGTTTATTAATTAACATTAGTTATTCTTACTCCTAAAAACTAAAAATTTCGCCGTTATAAAATTAATTACCATTCCGGACGCAATTCCGCAGGCTTGGGCGATTACTTTATATGGCAGGACTATATTTTGAAGCATCGCATTCATTACAAATATGTTTACGCACAGCCCAAGCAAGGCGGAACACAAAAATGTAAGCAGTTTTTTTATCGAAAGTGGCGTTTCGTGCGTGTTCTCGACGAACGACCATTTATGATGAAGGATATAATTTTGTGTTCCGCTGACAATAAAACAGCCGACGCTTACCGGTATCGGCGGTAGTTTCAGGATGTCAGCAAATAGAAAAAACAACGCAAGATTTGTGATTGTGCCGAACCCGCCGGTAATCGCGAATTTAAATATTTGTTTGACAACGCTATTTTTTACGTGAGAAAATTT
>JAIRSB010000021.1 GCA_031255655.1 Spirochaetaceae bacterium
TGGAAATCAGAGCTTTTATGTTTTCGCCCTCTTTTTCCGCGCCCAAAATCTTTGCGCAGAGCGAGGCCTGCAAATCGTAAAATGTATTTTCCGCCGCGTCCATCTTTCTGATTTTCCGCCGCGCTGCCGCGAAAGCGGCCAGCAGGCGCGGGTGGAGTAACGCTTGAGGCAGCGCCCGCAGAAAGAAGCGATAGTCGGGGTAGAGTGTGCCGTCCACATCAAAGGCGACGGCGGCTATATCTTTTTGCATAACGATACCAGCATTATAAGCGATGAGGCGGCGTTGGTAAATGCGCCGCAGTGAAGCCGTAAAATCTGTCATGGGGCGAGATTTATCCTGTTTTATGATACGATTTCAATATGAAAAGGAATATCATGGCATTGAAAGAGATTGGCAGAATTATTTCTGAAGTAAACGGACTTAACTAGCGGGAGAGAATGATTTTCATTAAAAAAAATGGAGAAATTATATTCCAAACCGGATAGAAATAAGGAAAACGAGGAAGGTAACCCGCTTCAATCCGTTTTTGGTTTATGGGAAGATTACGATATAAACAAAGAAACGCTGCGAACGAAGGCGTGGAGACAAAACTGAATTATATATAGATACCCGCATATTGATTGACCATCTGCGCGAAAAAAACGCAAAAGACAAGTGGTGTTTCGCGCAGCGAAACTCCACTTGCCCCTGCCCAACGCTTAGCGTTGGGCAGGGGCAGGCGGCTTGTTAGAGCTTTACTGATAATCCGAGACTAAGATTCGTTAACGGGGAAGCTTGGATTTCCAAATACGCGCCAATATTGTTGAGAAAGAAATACCGCGCGCCAATATTTATCTCGTAATAAAGACCGCTAAAGTCGAATTCATAAAGAGTTCTAATGGCAGCTGGATCGTCACTATTTACGACATTTCCAAATGCATTTATATACCCTGTAGTTTCATGCTTCCAAATCATCCAGCCCAGTCCAAGTCCGGCATAGACATCAAGATTTCTCAAATAGTTGAAATGATAACTCGCCCTTGCACTGAAAGCCATAGGTGTCCCTTTATACGTCCAACCATTCCTACTGTTCTCCGCCTCCCCATCATAGCCGGCAACGAGGAAATGCCCGCCGACAGACAGCGGGATAGGGATGCTGGGCAGCGCATACTCAACACTCGCCGAGATATAGGGAAGCGACACCGGAACAGGAGGAAACTCCGGCTCTTCAATAGGATACGAATACCCCGATGTTTTGCCTTCTTGGTATATACTTGCATTGATGCCTACTCCCCCGTTTATTAGGAGCTTCGCCTCCCTAATTCCAGGCGCGTAGCTGTTATACCACTTTCGCTTCGCGCCCGACGCCGCCTCTTGCGCGAAAACTCCTCCCGCGAGCACTCCCGCGAGAACCAAAACCAATAAACATTTTTTTGCCATAATAAAACTCCTTATGATTTATGACATTGAGTTTTTGTCATGCGTTTAGATTTCATTTTTTTAACAACGCACAACTTTTTAAACAAATGCCCACAGATGACGCGGATGATGGAGGATTAAGCCGCCTTCCATCCGTGTCATCCACCAGCGCCGGTTTTACTCCACCTCTTTTTCCTGAAGCTCCACACATTGCTGAAAGCCGGTTATGCGAGTCAGCGGGTTCGCATTGCCGGTGAACGTCATGCGGTAGTTTTTACCATTATGGGAGAAATGAACCTGCTTCATACCAGCTATTATCTGACTTATTTTCAACCCCGGAAATTTCCGTTCAAAAGCCACCCTAAACGTGCCCGGAGCTATGCCGTCATCTTTTTCAAGCACTATATCATTGGCGGCGTTCAGGTATGCCGCCGATTCTTCCGTTTCCACTTCCGTTTTACCCATCAGACTCGACAGTATTGCGCAACTGCCGAATACCAAAGTGAATGTCGACACCGTTATCAACATTCCCAAAAAACATTTTTTATTTGCCATTTTTCTCTCCTTATGAGGGCAATATAATTTTTGTTACGCGCCTGGCGCGCAACCCGCGGTATATACGACATTTTTCGTATATACCTTTTTTTCAGTGTGGTTCCCGCGGCCAACGGCCGTGTTTTTGGAACTCTTCCCGCCTGTGCGCGGCAGTGCCGCGGTCGTTTTAATCAGTTTTCCGCCGCACCTCCTTTACTCCATTCCCGCCTTGTTTTGTATCCGGCAGCATCTGTGAAATTATAGTGAGGCACAGCAAAGAATAGAGTCCGTCCCGCCAATTGAACGCCGCCGCCGGAGAAAAAGTGGCAATCGGCTAAGGAGAAGGCGTTTCCGCCCGTGTTTAAGTGTGAATTGGAAGCTGTATCCGAAACCCGCGCTAACCGCGCGCGGGGGCGTTCGTATTGGGGGGGGGGGGGGTAAATTTATGATATATTGACGCCGTTTGAAGGTTCAAGGCCGTTCCAATGGCGTTTGCAATTTGCATGATGATACTATAGCAAGCTGTCAAAAATACGTCAAGCAGAGGAATTCGGGCTCAACGCGAAGCCTCCTGGACTGGGAGTTTCGCCGCTTTGTTGTTTAAACACAGATTTCACGGATAGAACACGTATGGCGTGGATGAAATGAGGATAGGGCGGGCTTCACTATTGCGACCCCGCGGCAACTTGCCGTAGAGCTAGCAATCTATGCTACCAACTGCCACTCTGTTACCACATCAGTTTTTGCTCAACTTGTTGGCTGTGGTTTCTATCCTTCCGCGCAGTAATTCTCAGTTTGAGAATGGCTAGAAGTAACACTCTAATAGCTTGACTAATTCATTATTTTGAATAATAAAGATATATTGATATTATCATGACAAAGAAAGATGCAGACAGAGATTACAGCTCCGGTTTCAATTTTTGACAATACGGGAAGTTTATGCAATTTCGGGTGGGCGCGCGGGCCGTTTTTTCATTACAACCGCGCACTGCTCTGGACGCCCGGACGCTCGATAGCGGAATCCGAGCGGTACATCATCTTTTCACCCACGCATCTTTTCACTTTTGAGTTATACGACGCCGGAGTATTCGGGCACATATCCGTATGCGCCGTTCCGTTGCTGGACAAAACCGTATCCAGCAAATTTGAAAAACTTTCGTTTCCTATGGGTATGCTGAAGCTGCCGAATCAGAGCGAAGAGACTATAATAAAAACAAATCTAAAAAATAATTTAATAGAATTTATTTGCATAGAGGACGGCGGCAGGATAATCAAAATCGATACGCCGCAGTTGAGCCATAATAACCGGCTGCGCGGCGAAGTGGTGTTAATGACGCAGGAATACGCACAGTCGATAGTTACGCATATCCCGTGGCGGCGGCAAAAGGAGCGTTTTCAGCTTACACGCTGCTCGCCGTGTTATACGGCGGAAGGTGTTATGCAGTTCGAGAACAAGCCGGTTCTTTTTAACAAAGGGCGCGCTTGGGGCATCTATGAGTGGGCGCGTATAGCCCGTCCCAAAAAAGACATACACTATTGGGCGGCTGCTTGCGGAATGCACAGGGGTCGGCAGATAGGTTTTAGCGTCGGGTACAGTTCAGCCGATTCCTCGTCCGGCACGGAAAACGCTTTTTTTGTGAACGGAATTTTGCATAAGCTGGAACAGGTAACGTTCAAGATTTCGCCGTCAAGCTGGCTTGCTCCGTGGCATTTTAGCAGCGGCAGCGGACGTCTTGAAATGATTTTTTTTCCAGCGCGTTACAATTCGTATCAAAACAATTTTTTATTTCATTCATTGCATACTCGTCAGTTTTTCGGTTTTTTTTCTGGCAAAGTCATATTAGATAACGGTGAGGTTTTACATTTTAGCAACATCACAGGCTTGGCGGAAAGACGCAAAACCATAGGTTAATTCCCGCCCCGCCCCACGGTGCATTTTTAGATGGCTTCGATGGGTTGGCAGCGTTTCCGCTGTCCGCCGGCGGCGCGGCCCAGCACCGCTTGACAATTATATAAAAAGAGTTTGACATAGAATTTACTCATCAGGCTCGGTTCAGTATACCAAAGGTGTGCATTCACCGACGATAAAATTTTCTGAAAACAAATTGGAGGGCGGCATGAAAAATATTATCACGCGGGGCGTAACTGTTTTCGCTTTGCTATTTTGCGTAACCGTTTTTACCTTTGGGCAGAGCGCGCGGCAAAATGATTTGGGCAAAGTTTTGGTATTGTATTATTCCTACTCAAAAAACGCCAACACAGAGAAGGTGGCTAAAATCATACAAAAACTGACGAACGCTGATATTGTCAAAATAGAACCGGCGGCGCCGTTTCCTCAAATGGAGTATCGTCAATTTACACAGTGGGTAAGAGAACAGCAGCGGCAGCAGGTTTACCCTGCAATAAAAAATTTAGATGTCGATATCGCTTCTTATGACTTTATTTTTGTAGGAACGCCGGTATGGTGGGGTATGCCGTCATTGCCGGTATCGTCGCTGCTTCGCCAAATAGATTTTGAAAGAAAGCCGCTGGCGGTGTTTTCAACAGCGCAAGGCGGGCCGGGTTCCGCCGTAAAAGATATCGAGAGACATGCGAAAAATGCGCTTGTAAAGGGCGGCATGAATTTTAGTGATGTTTCCGGCGACGACGGCAGGGAAATAAACGA
>JAIRSB010000028.1 GCA_031255655.1 Spirochaetaceae bacterium
TTTGGATTTTTTCTGGGTGGGGGGGGGGGGGGATTATGGCTCAAATTTAACTCCTTTTGCCAGTTATGACCGAATTTACCGGTAAAACAAAGCTTTTGAATATTGTAATTAGATTATACACACTCTCCGGCGCGTGTCAAGAGGTCAAAAAAGTAAGCAAAAGGTAATTTTAACCCGGTCGAATTGTGGCATAATCCTGCATGGAACCTCACGGCTAACGCCGCGTTTTCTAAATGTCATGCCGAAAGGTCTTCGATTACTTTTGCCATGACACGAAAAACCGGTTCAGTGCCCGAACCGCGGGGCGAGGCGCGGACTAGGTTTCGTAGTCCGCGTCAGGCTCCGCGGCAATCATGATCCCGCTTTCGCCGGGGAATACTCCGCCGCGTCTTTTTTCCGTCAGGCTTTGGGAAGCGGCGTCCTCTACCGCAATACGCGCCGCCGCTTTGACGGTCTTTGCGAGCGCGAGGCTGATTTTACAGGCGGACGCGATGTCCCCGCTGTCCGCTCCGGCTATGGCCGCAAGGCTTCCGTAGCGCCGCATGAGATTCGCGGCGCGGCGTTTGCCCACTCCCTCTATGGATTCCAGCACCGGGAAGGAAAGCTCTTTTGAGCGCAGCCGCTGGTTAAGTCCGGTGGCGAAGCGGTGCGTCTCGTCCCGGACGGCCTGCAGGATTTTCAAAGCCTCCGAGCGGCGCGGCAGTTTTACTGGCGCGCCGGCGCCGGGCAGCCATAGTTCCTCGTCGCGTTTGGCAAGCCCCACGACATCGCACTCGACGCCTAATTCCCGCAAAACGCCGCAGGCTGCGTTCACCTGCCCTATGCCGCCGTCAATCAGTATGAGGCCGGGCAGTTCGCGTTCCTCGCGTATCAGGCGCGAATAACGCCGCCGGACGGCTTCCCGCATCGCCGCGAAGTCGTCAACAATGCCGATAACGGAGCGTAGTCTGAAATAGCGGTAATTTCTTTTGTCCGGCATTCCGTTTTTGAACGAGATGAGGCTTGCCACCGGATATTTCCCGTCGAGTTGGGCTATGTCAAAGCCCTCAATGCGCTCTGGCCGCCGCCGCAGTTTGAGCGCGGCTGCCAATTCATCCAGCGCGGGTCCCGCGCCGCGTTCTTTTAGCCGTTTTCGCAGGTCTTCCAGCGCGTTTTGCCGCGACATGGCGAGCGCGGCTTCGTGCCGCCGTCCTTCGGTTTCCGCCGCGCCGGGGATGATGAACTCGGGGGCGTAATCAAAGTGTTCGCGGAAATAGCGGCTGATGTTCGCAAATAGTTCTGATTCGGACGGGCGCTCTTCCTTCTCTTTGAGGTGCCGCTCGCCGAAAGACGTGAATATTTTCGCAGGCGGCGGGCGTTCTTCGGTGTAATAGGATAAAACGAAGGTTTCAAAGGAATCTTCTTCGGCGGCTGCGGAGCAGGCGCGGTATAAATCTCTGCCGGTCAGTCTGCCGCCGCGCATCGAAAACACACTAAAGCTGGTAAGCAGGCCTTCGCTTGCCCAAGCTATGTAATCGCGTCCTGTTTCGTCAAAATCCACGACGTTGTTGGCGGTTGTAAGGCTTTCGATGTCTGTTATGATGTCGCGCAGTTCTGCCGCCCGCTCAAAGTTCATCGCCGCCGCTTCCGCGCTCATTTTCGCCCTGATGTTGCGGGTTACCGGCTCCGTCTCGCCTTCAAACAGTTTTACCGCCTGTTCCGCGAAGAGGGCGTACTCCTCTTTCGTGACTTTCCCGCAGCAGGGGGCGCGGCAGCGTCCTATGTGATAGTACATGCACGGGTTGTCCCGTTTGCGTATCCGGCGGCATTTTCGCAGCGGAAACAGCCGTTCTATAAGGTTTAACGTTACGTCGACAGCGTGTACGTTGACGAATGGCCCGAAATACCGCGAGCCGTCCTCAATGATGTTTCGTGTTTTGAATAGCTTCGGGAACTCTTCCGCCGTTAATCGTATTACAGGGTACGATTTCCCGTCTTTCAAATCTATGTTGTAACGCGGGCGGTGCTGTTTTATCAGTGTGTTTTCCAGCAGCAGGGCTTCGTACTCGTTGGAAACGATGATTGTCTCGATGGAGCGGATGCGTCTTACCAGCATTGTGGTTTTGAAGTCTTTTTTTCCGCTAAAGTACGATGTTAGTCTGTTCCGCAGGGTTTTGGCTTTGCCTACATAGATGATGCGTCCGTCTTCGTCGCGCATGATGTAGCAGCCCGGAAGTTCCGGCGCGTCGCGCGCGGCTGCTTTCAACTGTGTGTGATTTTCGTTATATCCGCTGTTCGCCGCGCCCGCATTCATCCGTTTTTCTCCGGTATACCAGTAGCGTTCTCCTAAACGCTCTTGATGTTCCCTCGCGGATTATGATACGGAACTTCACGCCTTTTGCCCAGCCCGCACCCTGCATCGCCTTCACCGCTCGGTCGGCGCTTGACATGAAAAGCACGTTTGGCTATGCTGTGTTTTATGAGAGTGACGCTCATGACCGGAATCTGTTCGTGAAACTGGCTCGTCTAATGGACGTTCCCATCCTGAGGTCAGGTGTATTACACACTCGCTTTCAATGAAAGCAGGTTTGACTTCCTGGAAAGTCCGGCTTAAAAATGATTTTCAGGAAAGCTGCGAGGTTTATAAAAATGGTTTTTAGTGTTTACAGTAAATTTTTCGCTGCCGCGGCCCGGATGTTTTCGTCTTTACGCAAAAGTGGAATAATTTCTTATATTTTTTGGGCCCCCCCCCCCCGGGCTGGGGGGGGGTGTTTTGGTGATATGTGGGGTATTTGGTGTTGTGTGGGGGTG
>JAIRSB010000063.1 GCA_031255655.1 Spirochaetaceae bacterium
TGCCGGAAAACGTCGGAATTTCCCGCAAGTCGCCGGAAAGTTTTGCTTTCTGCTCCTCCAGATTTTTTAAGTCCGCTTCAAGTCCTATCTTCACACGCTCGATTTCTGTTATTTTCTCCATGCCCCAGTTAAAATGCTCCCAAGTTTCACGCGAATCAAAACCCTGCGATACAAAATCCACCTCGACACCCTTGCGATTTTCATCGAAAACCACTAGTAAGGACTCTAAGTCCGTCTCTTTTTCCTGCAACAGTTTTGTGAAATTCTCCGCGTAAGAGGCATACTCCGATAACTTCTTGTCGATCTTTTCCAAGCTCGTGGTGGCAGAATCGCGCCTAAGCCTAAGATGCTGTTCAACCCCGTCTATATCGGCGGCTGAAACCAGCTCGCCGCGCTCTTTTGCAAGAACCGCAGCCTGCTTTTCGCAGGCTGCGGCCTCGCCCTGAAGTCCCGCTACAAGCCTGTCGTTAGCCTCTGCCGTGCTTCGATTAGCCGCCTGCCTTGCTTCAAAACCGGAAAGCTCCGCTTCCAAACGGGAACACCTGGCCTCCGCTTCCTCAAGGGCGCGTTCCGCCTCCGTTATTGCCCGCTTTAAGCCTGCGTTCTCCTGATTAAGATTTCTCAGCTTCTCCTGTTTTTCGTGCAGACCAGCTTCGTCATTACAGAAAGGATGTTCGGGCGAACCGCAAAGGGGGCAAGGCTCGCCGTCACGCAAACGCCTGCGGTTATCGTCAAAAGACGAAGTGGACGAAAACGCCGAAAGAGCGGCGACAGCCTCCAAAACAGCTTCCTGCTTCTTCCTGTTTTCCGCGATTTCATTTTTTAACGCTTCCGCCTGCGCTTTCAAAGCGGCGGCGTTTTCTTTAAGACGAATGTTTTTTTCGGCAAGAGCGTTAAAATCTTTATTAAGCGCGTCATTATCTTTAATAAGAGCGTTTATTTTTTCAACGTTATTATTCATATTTTTGCGCGTTTCTGTAATAAGCACATCCAATTCACGCGCCCTTTTAATACGCGGCTCGCTTTCGGTTAATTCTTTTTCAGCAGTTTCGCGCTCACGCGCCGCCCCTTCTCTTTCAGGCAGCAATCCGGCATGATTTCTTTTAGCCGTGTCAACATTAGTTTTTATTTCTTGTATTTCAGATTCAAGTCTTTCTTTTTCGGTGCGCGCCCGATCAAAGCGCATAACAGTATCCGCTATAGACACGGCCTTTTTAGCCTGCTCCAGATAAGAAAACCTCTCCTTTTCGTTCTCAGCGGTTTTTTGCAGAGCCTCTTTTTTCTTGTCCAGCGCGGCAATATCGCGCAGTATTTTAGAACGCTCGTCATACAGTTTTAACTGCTTTTCAATTTTTTCAAGCTCGGACTTTTTTTCATTCAGCAAAACTTGGCCATGCTGTTTTCTTTCCAGTAAATCTGCTTTTTCAGACTCGGATAAAACTTTTATTTCACTGATTTTGTCTTTCAGCGAGACAAGAGAAGCATCCTCCTTACCCTTGCGCTCGTGAACAGCCGCGCCTATGTCCGAATATATCCGCGTGCGGCTTATTTTCTCTAGGATTTCCGAACGCTGCTTCTTTTCGGCGTTCAAAAACGCATCGAATTTTCCCTGCGGCAGCAAAGCCGCGCTGGTAAACTGGTCAAAATCCATACCGGTAACCGCCGCCAGCTTTTCGTTAAGCTCTCCGGTTTTTTCCGCCAGAACAACTTCTTCCTCACCTATCTGATAAAGACGGCGCGTACAAGAAGCCTGAAAAGAATTGCCTGTTTTTGATTTCTTGTGCTCCCAGAACGCGCGGTAACGCTTACCGCCGCTTTCAAATTCCGCCTGCGCGAAACATGACGCGCTGCCCTTCGTCATAACCTCGTTCTGCGTCTTGTTGAACGAAGACTGCCGCGATGTCTTGCCGTATAAGGCAAGACAAATCGCGTCAAGGATAGTGGTTTTCCCCGCGCCTGTCGGCCCGTGCAAAATAAAGATGCCGTCATCAAAGGCCGGGTCGGTAAAATCAATTTTCCATTCACCGGCAAGCGAATTGATGTTTTCAAAGCGCAAATTAAGTATTTTCACACACTATATTTCCGCTTCGCCGCTTTTGTTCACGATAACATCGTTATAAATCTCGTTAAACATATTCATGAACACCTCCACGTTTTCCGTACTCACCTTTTCGTCCTGCAAAAACCTTTCAAAAACACCCGCCGGATTCAAAGTTGAAAGCCCGCCGCCCTCATCCTCGTCGCGCCAGTCGCCATCATTCCGCCGGACGCGCAAATCCTGCTTCACCAGAATTTTGCACGAAGACTCAAGCGGCAATTCGCCGGAGGCGAAAGCCGCCGCTTCCTTTTCAAGCGCGTTCCAGAAGTCGAAAAGGTCGCCGTCATGTTCCGTAACCTGAACCTCCACCCACACATTTTCGCCAGTTGCCCTAAGCCTGCCAAGCTCGGCAAGAATATCGTCCGGGCAGCCCTTTACCTGCCGCAAATTCTGCCAAAGCGGAATCTCCTTCAAGCAGATTTCCGGCTTCAGTCCGGCGGAATCACCGTCAAACACGGCAATAACTACCGACTTCCCGCCGCCGGACTCGGCAAAACTCATAGGCAGCGGAGAACCGGAATAACGAACATTATCTCTGCCACCCACAGCCTGCCCTCTGTGCAGATGCCCCAGCGCATAATAATCCGCGTCCGGCAAAGCGGACGCGGGCAGACTTTGCAGAGAGCCCACCTCCCGCGCGCGCTCGGAATAATCATCCGACTTCATCCCCCCGTCAAGAAAGAAATGCCCCGTCATAAGCACAGGGGCGTTTTTAGCCACAGCTATTTTGTATACATCATGATAAAATGCGGCAGCAGTCCTGCTATATTGCTCAAAAATAGAAAGCGCGCCATGCGATTTTACGGAATTGGCGGAATTAATAACATTCAAATCCCTTTCGCGCAAAAACGGGACAGCGCAGATAGTAAGAGACGACAGCGAATCCCTGCTTTTAACCTCAAACACACAATCCTGCGGCCTTTTCGCATCAATCGAGGAAATAATATGAATATTCAGTTCTGAAAGAATACCGGCAGGAGCGCCCAGAAAATGCCGCGAATCGTGGTTTCCGGCAACAATAAACACATCAGGCGCAGGCTTTAACTTAATTACAGCACTAAGAAAATCATAATACAACTTTTGCGCCGCAGTCGAAGGCGCATATACATCAAAAACATCGCCGGAAACAACAAGCGCATCAATACATTCACACTCTATAGTCTCTAACAGCCACGATAAAAAACGCCTGTGCTCATCCCTGCGCTCTTCGTTGTGAAGCATAGCCCCAAGATGCCAATCAGAAGTGTGCAGAACTTTTACAGGCATATTACAAGTTCCGCAGCTTGGTTAAAAACAAACGCCTTATAAAGAAAATACTGGCGGATAAAGATACTATTTCCGCAATCGGGAACGAAAGCCACACCGCATCAAGAGAACCAGTAAGCGATAAAAGCCACGCGGAAGGCAGCAAAACCAAAAGCTGACGGGCGCAAGTAACAATCAAACCCTGCACCGCGCTGCCCATAGCCTGCAAAACAGAAATGAAAACAATACAAAAACCCGCAAACAAATAAATCGTGCTTATTATACGGAAAGCAGTTACACCTATAGCCGTCATCTCCGGCGTGGCATTAAACAACGCCAGCATCTTTCCCGGTATCAACTGGAATAACAGCAAACCTATAAACGTAATACAAAAAGCATACAGAACACCCAATTTGATAGTCTTTATAATCCGCTCTTTGTTGCGCGCGCCGTAGTTGTAGGCTATTATCGGTACAATCGCATTATTCATGCCGAATATAGGCATAAAAATAAAACTTTGCAGACGGAAAAACACACCAAATACAGCATTAGCCGTGGGACTAAAACGAATAAGTATCCGGTTTATACCATATATCATAACCGAACCCACACACTGCATAAGTATTGAAGGAATGCCAACGGCATAAATAGATTTTATTATACCACCGTCCGGCCTAAAACCCTTAAACGAAAAATGAATTTCTTTATTCACTTTCAGATTAAACATAATAGCCGCAAACGCGCCGCAGAACTCCCCGATAACCGTAGCGACTGCGGCCCCCATTACTCCCATACGCGGAAATCCGAACAAACCAAAAATCAAAATAGGGTCAAGGATTATATTAACCAGCGCGCCAATCAACTGGGAAACCATTGCATAAAAAGTTTTTCCGGTCGAAGAGAGCAGACGCTCAAAAGTAATCTGCGTAAAAACGGTGATTGAAAAAATACAAATTATAGAAATATAATCGCAGCCATATTCAACAATTTCGCTTATGCCGGTTTGCGTTCTAAAATATGTTTCTGTAAATAAAATACCGGCAACAAAAAAAACAGTCGCGCTTACAATAGCTAGAAATACGCCGTTAGCCGCCGATTTGTTTACCTTTTCAAAATTCCGCTCGCCTAAACTTTTTGAAAGTAGCGCGTTTATACCCACGCCTGTCCCCACCGCGATGCCTATTATCAACATCTGCACGGGAAACGCCAACGACACCGCCGCCAGCGCGGCTTCGCCTATCTGCGCCACAAAAATACTGTCAACGATATTGTACAAAGCCTGAACCAGCATTGATACCATCATTGGAATGGACATTTTTAATATGAGGGAGTTTACGGGCATTATGCCCATGGCATTCATACTGTCATACTAGCCATTTTTCCGGCGGCCTGTCAACACAGGCGGCATGGAAGGAGCGGA
>JAIRSB010000109.1 GCA_031255655.1 Spirochaetaceae bacterium
CTGCTTTATGCTAAAAAAAAGTTCACGGTTGGGTTGCATTTTTTTTGACTGGTCTCTATTAATAAAGTTGAACGCAGCCCGGGGTTTTTTATAAAAATCGCAATTTTTTTTCCCCCCCCCCCCCCCCCGCGAAACGCATATATATACAAGTTAGTTTTTTATTCATTAGGCACGCTCTTTTGTCCTGATTTAGCCCCTTATTTGGCGGGTTTCTTTCTTTTTAGTTTTTCAACGGCGGCGTGGGAATGTTTCCCACGCCGCCGTTTTCTTTTGCCCGCAGCACACGGACTGGAACGGCGCAATGTTCCGGACTTCCCAACGCGAAGCGTTGGGAAGCATGCGGTATGGAGTGCGTTATAAGGAGGCTGAAGGTATGCGGCATACCTTATAAAAAGTTATGCGTTAATAAAGATATAAACGCATTAAAAAAACTTAATGTCATAAATTATGAGGAGATTTACTATGGCAAAAAAATGTTCATTGGTTTTGGTTCTTGCAAGTGTGCTTGCAGGAGGAGTTTTCGTGCAGGCGGCGTCCAAGTCTAAATCCGCGTTCCGTATCAGTGCGGGCGGCGGCGGGTACTTCGCCATTGATTTTGAAGGAGTCCATAATGTCAGGCTTTCCTAAAGATTTTCTGTGGGGCGGCGCTGTAGCGGCGCACCAGCTTGAAGGCGGGTGGAAGAAAGGCGGTAAAGGCATAAGTGTTGCCGATGTTATGACGGCCGGCGCCAACGGTGTAGAGCGCAGAATTACAGACGGCGTTGCGCCGGATGAGTATTACCCTAATCACGAAGCCATTGATTTTTACACCCGCTACAAAGAAGACATCTCGTTATTCGCTCAAATGGGCTTCAAATGTTTCAGAACATCAATAGCGTGGACAAGAATCTTCCCAAAAGGCGACGAAGAGTCGCCCAACGAAGAGGGCTTGCGCTTTTACGATGATTTATTTGACGAATGTCTTAAACACGGTATTGAACCTGTCATAACCCTTTCGCATTTTGAGATGCCCTACCATTTGGTAAAAAACTACGGGGGCTGGAGAAATCGCAAATGCGTGGATTTTTTCGTCAAATTCGCGGTAGTTTGCTTCAAACGTTATGCGGACAAAGTAAAATACTGGATGACTTTCAACGAGATTAACAATCAGGCCGACTATCAACGGGACTTTGCGCCGTTTACTAATTCCGGCTTGCTGTATAAAGCTGGCGAGGAGCGCGAGCCTGTCATGTATCAGGCGGCGCATTACGAATTTACGGCAAGCGCGGCGGCAGTGCGGGAAGGCAGAAAGATTAATCCTTCTTTTAAGATTGGCTGCATGATTGCGATGTGTCCCATCTATCCTTTTTCCTGCGACCCAAAAGACATGATGATGTCTGTCGAGGCAATGCATAAGCGTAATATGTTTTTTACTGACGTTCACGCGCGCGGCGAGTATCCGGCGTATATGCTCAAATACTGGGAGCGCAAAAACTACAAGTTTGACATTACGCCTTCCGATTTGGAGGACATAAAAAACGGTTGTATCGATTATATCGGGCTGAGTTACTATATGTCTTTCGCTATAAAGCACGACCCTAACGCAGACTATAATTACAACGAAAAATACATGGTCAAAAATCCCTATGTTAAGGCTTCCGAATGGGGCTGGCAGATAGACCCGGAGGGTTTGCGCTACAGTCTTAACTGGCTTTATGACTGCTACCGGCTCCCGCTTTTCGTTGTCGAAAACGGCTTCGGTGCGGTAGACAAGCTGGAGGCGGACGGAAGCGTCAATGACCCGTATCGCGTTGAATATCTTGCCGCACACATCAAAGAAATGAAAAAAGCCGTTACGGAAGACGGTATACCTGTCATAGGCTACACACCTTGGGGCTGTATAGATTTGGTTTCCGCCGGGACCGGAGAAATGAAAAAACGCTACGGCTTTATCTATGTTGACAAAGACAACGAGGGTAACGGGACGCTTAACCGGAGTAAAAAGTTTTCCTTTGACTGGTACAAAAGGGTCATCGAAACAAACGGCGAACAGTTGTAAAAACGCTGGACTTGTCAGACTAAAGACAAGCCGGTTTGAGATGACGGGATTGGCTGTTGCTGCCCGGCTTCTCTTACGGCGTTTTGAACGCCGTCAAAATATAAATATGTCCGGCGAAAACTGCCGGACGAAGTAGGAGGACAGTAATGTCGCAGGTTAAAATTAGGGTTTTTTGTAACGCGGGAATGTCAACAAGTATGCTTGTTGCGAAGATGAGGGAAGCTGTCTCGAAAAGGGGCTTGGATGTGAACATCGAGGCTTATCCTTTCGGCGAGTTTGACGAAAGGGCGAAAGAGGCCGATGCTGTTCTGCTGGGGCCGCAGATAGGCTACGAGAAAGGGAACGCCGTAAAAAAGCTGGCTTCTACGAATATTCCGGTGGATGTAATTCCTATGGTGGATTACGGCATGATGAACGGCGAAAAAGTGCTGGACTTTGCCTTGAATCTTAAAAAATAAAGTGAGGTAAAAAATGAATGATTTTCTAAACCAAAAGGTTCTGCCGGCATTAATAAAAATAATAAACACGAAAACAGTCCAATCGTTCAAAAACGGAATGTTGTACATCATGCCTTTGACGATTGTAGGCTCCATATTCCTGCTGCTCGCTAATTTCCCATGGAGTCCGGTGGTAAGTTTGCTAAACGCCGTGGGACTTACGGGGCCTTTTAATCAGATTGTGGGGGCTACATTCGGTATTATGGCTCTGGTTGCGGTGGTAGCCATTCCGTTTGAATACTGCAAAGCCGAAAACATTCCAGGTGGTCTGAACGCCGGTATAATTTCCTTGTCTTCTTTTCTAATCGTCCAGGAGAGTTTCATAATCACGGACGCCGGATTGCAGATTTCGGATGTGCTTGATAAGGGCTGGCTGGGCGGACGGGGGATAATCGCCGCGATATTGATAGGCTTGCTAAGTGGTAAGGTTTACGCTTTCTTTATTAAAAAAGATATTCGCATCAAGCTGCCTGCTGGTGTTCCCGAAGGTATTGCCAACTCTTTCAACGGCCTTATTCCTGCCTGTGCGATGTTTCTTATATCCGCGCTGATATACATGATATTCAAAGGGTTTTGGGGTGTAACGGCAATAGAAGCGATTTACAAGGTTATTCAGCTTCCGTTGCAAGGTATGACGGACAGTCTTCCGGGCGCCATAATGTTGGCTCTTATTGTGCCTTTCCTATGGTTTTTCGGCATACACGGCGCGTCTCTGGTGGGCGCGGTAATGGGGCCTATTCTACAGGCTAATATGCTGGAAAATCAGGCTCTTTTGGATGCCGGTGTCGCGCTTACTGTCGCTAACGGCGGGCATATCGTTACGCAGCAGTTTATGGACCAGTTCCAGACAGTAACGGGCAGCGGTATGACAATTGGTCTTGTCCTTTATATTTCGTTTCTGGCAAAATCCGTGCAGAATAAGCAGCTTGGAAAGCTTACGCTTATTCCCGGATTTTTTAACATAAACGAGCCTATACTTTTTGGTGTTCCGGTGGTGTTAAATCCGCTGATGGCTGTTCCTTTTATAATGATGCCGGTAATTTCCAGTATACTTTTATACTTTTGTCAGTACACAGGGATTGTTCCGTTGTTCGGTGCGGTAATGGTGCCGTGGACTACGCCTCCTGTTATAAGCGGCTTTATCGTAGGCGGCTGGAAAATAGCGCTTTTGCAGGCGATTATTCTGGCTTCGTCATTTTTTGTATATCTGCCGTTCATAAAAAAGGTTGACCAGATGAATCTGGAGCAGGAAAAAGCAGGCAGCGCCTGAACAAAGGGGTGCGGGCTGGCGGATGGAGTTTCGCTTCGCGAAACTCCATCACGCGACGTGACGCGACGTGACGCGACGTGACGGGGGCGTTTGTGGGGTACAATGTAAACAAGGAGGATAGAAATGGCTGAAACCTTAAATGACAAGAGGATAGCGGAGTATACCGATGCCTTGAGCCGTAACCCCAATGACGCGGATGCCTACGCTCTGCGTGGCAATGCCTACTATCGCAAAATTAAATTCCAACATCCATAAAAACATTTAAATAGAATTCCAATAATTGCATCGCTTTCTATGCGAATTTTATCTTGTGTTTGATCATCTGCCGGTCTGTTTAGGCAGCAACAGTCCATATAAATCGATAATTCACTTTTAGCTGTTTAGCTCCCAGTTCACCTAACGCTCCCCGCCTTGTGTCAAACGTCAAGGCAGGGGTTACGCGCCCCCAAAAAAGCCGCCCCCTAAAAGCCGGGAGCGGAGCGCCCTTCCTTATTTTCTCCCGCCCTGCCCAACGCGGAGCGTTGAGCAGGGCGGCGCGAAAAAAACAAGGGAGGAAAACTCGTTAGGAGAGAACTTGTTTTTATAAAATGCGCGGTGGGAGGATAGGAAAACCTCCGTGCGAAAGCCGCTAAAGGCGGCAGCTTGTTAGAGCTTCATCCGCCCTGTTTGAACACCTCAAACAGTGCAGTTTGAGCACTTCAAACAGTGCAGTTTGAACACCTCAAACAGTACAGTTTGAACACCTCAAACAGAGCGGTTTGAGCACTCCAAACAGTGCGGTTTGAGCACTTCAAACAGGGCGGTTTGAGCACTCCAAACAGAGCGGTTTGAATAAGTTACAAAGCCTGCTTGACAGCCGCGGCAGTCAACAGACGGTCGAAGACCGCAGTGCGGGGGGATTTGAGAAACTTGCCTTTGGCGCCCGTGTACTGGGTGCTTACTTCCAGCCGGTAGGTTCCGG
>JAIRSB010000120.1 GCA_031255655.1 Spirochaetaceae bacterium
CGCCAGGGTTTTGCCCCGGCCCGGAAGCCTGAGACAGGAAGTCGGCAAACCCCTTTCCACCTTGAACGCGGTAACCATAGTTTCAAAATCCGTCCGGGTGGCGGATGTATATTTTCGTCAGAACTGGCAGATACTGTACAAAGATACGGCGCTTAACGCGGAAGCCTTGTTTGCGAGCTTCCGCGGTAGAGTACTGCAATACGAGGAGCGAAAAGGAGGGGCTTAAGCCTGTTTCCGGGTTGCTTTTTGTATGACGGCCTTGTTCCCTGCGGACAAATTTTTAACCTGAATTTCCTTGACAGCGGATCCGTACGGGGGATATAATGGCATAACGTAAGCGCTTACGTTACATATCCAAACCGGAGGAAAGAACCATGAGAATCAAGCGGATTGCATTGGCATTTTTGTTTTCGATACTGGCCGTGTCTGTTTTCGCGTCTGGCAAACAGGGGGGTGCGTCAAACAAACTTTTTATTTACGCGGCGCTAAACGAAGATGAAATGGGCAGTATCATTGAGAAATTCAAGGCGGATACGGGAATCCAGATTGAATACATCCTCGGCGGAGCGGGAGACATGTCCGCACGGGTATTGGCCGAGAAAAATTCACCGAACGCGGATATTCTGGTCGGCGGTTCCGTTGACGTATACGGCCCCCTGGCAAGAGAAGGGCTTTTCGAGGCCTACGACTCTCCCAATAACGACAAACTTGACGCGCGTTTTAACGATCCTAATCATTTCTGGCAGGGCTGGTACATGGGCGTACTTGGGCTTGTCATTAACCGCGATCGCTTCGCGAAAGAACTTGCGCCAAATGGTTTGGCGTATCCCAAGACATGGGACGATCTGCTTGATCCGCGTTACCACAATGTGTTTGTAACATCAAATCCAGTAACAGCGGGAGGCGGCTACATCTTCACCGCCGCTCAGATTTTCCGTCTGGGAGAAACCAGATCTTGGGAATACTTTTCAAATCTCGATAAAAACGTTCATCACTACTACAGAGGCGCCGGTGATTGTATCAGCCCGGTGGCCACAGGGGAATTTATCGTCGGCATGAGCTGGGCTCATGACATTTACAAACAGGTAAAAGCCGGTTATCCTATCGACATCGTTATACCCCGGGAGACGGCGTATGAAATAGGCGGTGTCGCCGTCGTAAAGGGCGGAAAGAACACGGAAAACGCGAAAAAATTCGTTGACTGGCTTTTGACGGAAGATGTGGGAATAATGAACACCACAAACTCCAACAGGTATTCCGTGCTGGAGTCGGTTCCCTCACCGCAGGGATTGCCGAAGCTCGAAGAGGTAAGCCTTGTAAACTATGACAGAACAAAAGCATCGGATATGAAGAACGAGGTAGTGGCGCGTTTTGACCGTGACATAGTGTCTAAACGCAGTAATTAGAGTCTGCCCGGAAAGCCGTTTGTTTTACGAAACGGCTTTCCCTGCCTGTCCGGCGGCTTGAGTTTTTAGAGGTTTATTTTGAATCTGCAGCCAGAAAGTATGGAAATGAACGCCTCGGCCCGTTTAAAACAGCGTGTCCGGGAAAGATTAAGAGAAATCGGCCGGTTAAAAAACGAACCCCTTTTGCTGATCGTTATTCTTGCTATTATTATTTTTACCTGCTATTTTGTCGTCTTTCCCGTATGGAAACTCGTCTCTCTTTCGCGGATAAGGGATTACAGTATTCTGTTCACAACTCCCCGGTGGGTACGCGCCTTGATGAACAGTCTGTATATGATGTTTGTCTCCACCATTTCGTGTACCCTGATAGCATTTGCCTTTGCGTATACTATAACACGCCTTAACGTCCCGCTTAAAAGATTTTTCAGGTTTATAACGCTGCTGCCTATTGTGTCTCCGCCTTTCATTGTCGCTCTTTCGTATATTCTTTTGTTCGGCGTTCAGGGAATTATTACCAAACAATTCCTTGGATTAAAAACGGACATCTACGGAAGGTTCGGTTTATGGGTCGTGCAAAGCATCACATTTTTTCCATACGCCTTTTCTGTCATCTACGGCGTTATCAGTAAGGTATCGGTCAACCTTGAGTACGCCGCCTATAATATAGGCGCCTCACGCTGGAAAGTTTTTAAGGACGTTTTGTGGCCCCTTTGCCGGCCGGGCATCGCCGGCGGGGCTTTGATGGCGGCGATACAGGTGCTTACTGATTTTGGCAACCCTCTCGTTATAGGAGGGGATCTCGCGCTGCTTCCCACGGAGGCTTATATGCAGGTCGCCGGCTGGTATGACATGAAAACAGCCGCGATTCTCGCTGTAATGCTTCTATTGCCCTCGATTGCCGTCTTCTTAATACAGCGTTTCTGGGTGGGCCGCCGGTCGTATGTTACCGTTACCGGCAAGGAAGTTTCCCTCAATCCTTATCCCCCGCATCCTGTCGTAAAGTGGGGCCTGTTCTCGTTTTGCTGCCTCGTTTCACTCTTTATTGTACTTGTGTACGGAACACTGTTCTACGGTTCATTTGCGAAAGCCATCGGATACAACTGGAATATAACATTGTCAAATTATTCGTATGTTTGGGATAAAATATTCCAGATATGGAACAGCATAAAATACTCCGCATTGTCCGCCTTCTGCGCCGCGTTTCTCGGAATGATTCTCGCGTATATTGTGCACAAAAAACAAGTAGGCATAAATCCGATCCTGGATTTGCTTGCGCTCATACCCTCCGCCGTACCCGGTATGTTCCTTGGCCTGAGTTATGTTATCGCGTTTAACAGCCCTCCGGTAAAACTGACAAATACGGGATTTATCATGGTTCTTGCGCTGATGTTCTGGAACCTGCCCGCCTGTTATTCTTCAAGCGTTGCGGGAATTCAACAGATAGGTAATTCGGTCGAAGACGCGGCTTTAAACCTCGGGGCAAACAGTTTCAGGGGTTTCAGAGATGTTATGCTTCCGTTGCTCCAAATTCCGTTTCTTTCCGGCTTTGTGCTTTCTTTTTTGCGTTCCGTTACCTGTCTAAGCGTTATAGTTTTTATTTATGCCCCGTCTACCGCGGTTGGAACCGTCTCTATTCTGGGGCTCGTCTCATACGGGCAGTGGGGTGCCGCGGCCGCGTTTACCGTGGTTCTAATCACCATCGCCTTTGCCGTTCTTTACAGCACCGAATTTTTCATGAAAAAACGGGGTGTGGATTTTACGCTCTAAAAGGGGACATAAATTGGCGGAAAATTACATCGAATTTAAAAATATAACCAAACGTTTTGAATCGGTAACCGCCCTGGACAACATTAATCTTGTAATTCCCAAAGGCTGCTTTATGACGCTTCTTGGGCCCTCCGGCTGCGGGAAAACGACGCTTATGCGGCAGCTCGCGGGTTTTTCCGAACCTGACGAGGGGGAAATTTTTCTGAACGGACGCAAAGTAAACGGATTACCGCCTTATAAACGCGGAACACCGCTCGTGTTTCAGGAATACGCCCTGTTTCCCCACATGACCGTATATGAAAACATTTCATACGGGCTCAGATTGAAAAAAATCAAACCGGATAAAATCTCGGAATCGGTAAAAAAAATGCTTGCCACATTCAACCTTGCCGGCATGGATAAACGTTTTCCGCGCCAGCTTTCAGGCGGACAGCAGCAGCGCGTCGCGTTTGCCCGGGCGCTTATCATGGGACAGGAAACACTTCTCCTGGACGAGCCGCTTTCAAACCTTGACGCAAAACTTCGTGTGGAAGTGCGCGGCGAGCTTCGCCAGATACAAAAGAGTCTGGGCATAACAGTAATGTATGTTACCCACGATCAGGACGAGGCTCTTTCGATGTCGGATAAAATTGCCGTTATGAAACAGGGAAGAATCGTGCAGACAGGAAGCCCATGGGAGATTTACTTTCGTCCTTCCAACGCGTTTGTGGCCGGTTTTGTCGGCGCGGTCAACCTCTTACCCGTACAGGTTGAGGATATCTCGAATGGCGCAATGACGGTTTCATGGGAAGGGCGCGTTTTTTCAATACCGAAGATTGAGGGCCTCTCCCCGGGAGGGAAAGCCCAACTGGCGCTTCGTCCGGAATCGATCCTGATAAAACCGCTCGCCGCCGGAACGGGCGGGGACAAGGTATCTGCGGGCAAAGTAACGATGTCAAGCTTCCTTGGCCGGTATATCAGATATTGGGTAAAACTTGAAGGGCGCGGCGCGGATACTACGCTCATCGTGGACGATTCCAACCCAAACATCGGCGGTTCCGCCGGCCGTCCTATCGAAGGAAATGTCGAAGTTTCGTTTGACACGCAAAAGCTGCATGTGATCAACGCGGAATAGGCATGCTTTCAGTCGATTTTATCAATGTCGGATACGGCGATTCGATTCTTGTCCGTGATACCGGCAAAGCACGGCGCGGTTGCCCTGTAGACAGAATTCCGCACGAACCCTTTACGCTTTTGATTGACAGCGGCGATACGAATACCGGTGCGGCCTATCCGAATTCTCGCCGCCTCAACGTTGCGGATTTTCTTAGACGGGAAGGCATCGCTCT
>JAIRSB010000218.1 GCA_031255655.1 Spirochaetaceae bacterium
CTCCGGTATACATAAGCAAAAGCGGCCAGAAATACCACCGGATTGACTGCCGCGCGCTGCGGAGTTCAAAACAAAAAATATCGCTCAAAGACGCGCTGAACGCGGGCTACGAGGCCTGCGCTTTGTGCGCTCCTGCCGCTCCAAGCGGCGGGAGCGCACTGAACGCTGCCGTTCCGTATCGAGTGAACGCCGCCGGGCTTTCTTCGTACAAGCTGGCGGATACTCGAAAGATGCTGGGCGCGAGGGTTACCCGCCATGTGGACGGTGACACGGTGCACATCACGATTGAAAACCCGCCTACTGGTCTGAAAAAAGTGGAGAAAGTGCGCATGATTGGGGTGGATACGCCGGAGACGGCACATCCGAACCGGGGGCTGGAATATTTTGGCGCGGAGGCCAGCGCATTTACAAAAGACGCGCTTCTTGGGAAAGATGTGTTTATCGCTCTGGACTGGGACACTCGCGACAAATACGGCCGTCTGCTGGCTTACATTTATACGGCAGACGGCGAATGTCACAACGCCTCGCTCATAAAACAGGGGTTTTCCCGCGCCTATACACGTTTTCCGTTTCAGTTTCTGGACGAATTCCGTACGCTGGAACAAAAATCCCGCTCCGCGAAGAAAGGGCTTTGGGCGGACAGGGAATCATAAAGCGGCGGGTAGCGTATTCCATAGGTTCGCCGTTTTTGGGCGCAGAAAAGTCCGCGATTTTTCTTTTAAATCTACCTCCTAAATTCCATCATAGGGTGTTAAAAAACTATTGCTTGAATTCTTTCTAAAAAACGTGTAGAATACTCTTTACTAAGCTGTAGGCTAGATAGATTAGATTTTTGGAGGATTAAAGAATGAAACATTTACGCACATTCACCCGCACCGCGGCCATCGTAACGACCATCGCCGCATTGTGCGCGTTAGCCTTCGTAGGCTGTGAAACCGATTCTGGCGACGACTATGATGAACCTTTTGCGTGGCAGGATAGAGGTTCAAAGAATTATAACATCAAAGTGCCGGAAGCAAACGAGAGAGGCGGTATAACAGCAAGCCCTAACCCCGCTAAACTCGGAACGCCGATAACGATAAATTACATCCCGCCGCTGCCGCCAGAAAACGGAGACGCAGCAAGGACGCAAAACCAGGGTGTATACACTGTAACCTCGATAACGGGCACTTACGCAGAAGGCCAGAAAACGCTCAACATCGTAAAAAATAGCGAAGGGGGGGGGGGGGGGCTGGAAGTTCTCCATGCCCGAAACGGCCGTAACGCTTAACGCCGAGTACGGCGAATTTATCCCGTCTTCAGACGCTTTCCTGTCCTCAATAATCATTTACAATGAAAAAGGCGACGAAATAGAACAAGCCGAAGTAAACGAAAATGAATATACGTACACGATAACGGTACCCTACAATGCCGGAACAATAAAAATCCTGGCGAAACCACGCGATATTTACGCCGTCCCGGAACTTGCGGACGGACTGAGATTTCTGGACGACGACATAGAGATTGAGGAAGGCAGAAACAACTTCAATATCAAAGTAACATCAAGCGACGGACAAGTTACGCGGGACTACACGTTGATACTCAGACGCGCCCCCGACCTCTCACTCGAAGTGTTTAAGATATCCGGTACGGACGCCCTCAAAGTGTTTAAGATGACGGGCACAGACAAAAAAGAATGCGTCAATGGAGAACTGGACAAAGACGCATTCGCTCCGCAGGCAATTATAGTAACCGAAAAAAACGTTCAGATAGAAGCTGTGCCGGCGAACGATAAAGCCAGAGCAGAGGGCGACGTAAATACTTCTTTCGAGGCCTCTTCGCGTTATCAGACGAAAACCTTCACCGTAACAGCGACAGCGCAAGGAGAGACATATTCACGCAGCTACGCGATAAACGTGATTTATAACGACAACGGCGAAGCTCCCGCCAATTCCTACCACACATTGAAACTGATGTACAACTACACCGGAGCGGAAAACAACGGACTGTACCGCACAATAGTCGTTCCGGTAACCGGAAGCGACGGTGCTGGGGACGAGCTGACGGTGAAAGAAGGCTTGGACGAAGGCAAGATGGGTATAAGACGGGAGAATTACGAATTTACAGGCTGGTACGAAAGCAAGTCCGGCGGAGCGGAGTTTAACACGGCTAATCCGGTAAAGCAGAGCATAGAGTTGTACGCTCACTGGAGAGCGGTTGATTACACACTCACCTTTGACTATAACTACCCAACGCCCGCGCTCGACTCCGATCCCGCCTCGCCTGACCCGGTTGTTATAACCGGAAACTGCGAAACGCCTTTTGACACGTCAAAAGTACCCGCTCCCAAGCATCCGCATTACGAGTTTGACGGCTGGCACACGAGCAAAAACGTCCCCGCCACCTACACACTTCCCGCGAACATCACGGAGACGCGGACGTTGTATGCTCATTGGAAGGGGAAGGAATACAGCGTGGAGTTTGACGCCGGCAGTGGGGCTCACCCTGAAAAGCAGACTGTCAAAGTAACTTATCCTGGCACTGTAAACTCTCCGGTTATTCCCCCCATAAAAACAGGTTACGGCTTTATCAAATGGCTTGACGGGAGCGGCAACGAATTCAAACCGTATATTCCGGCGGAAAACGGCGTCGTTTTCCACGCCAGTTGGGAGGCAGGAGTAGCTACACTCGCTCTGAATCCCAACTATACGGACGGGAACGCCGTGTATAAAAAAACATCGCAAAACGGCCCGCTTGCTCTAACTGAGGCGGATAAACCCAAACGGGACGGGTACACATTTGCGGGCTGGTACGACGATCCGAACGGCGGCACACGTTACGGCGGCGCGGACGGCGTGTACGCTTTCAGCAGCTACACCGGAACACCCGCGGTGTTGTACGCTCGCTGGGCGGGGGCGCAGCACACGCTCACGCTCAAGCTGGAGCCGAACGGTGCGGCTGATCAAACGATAACATCAACATATCCGGCGGATGTTGTCCTGCCGCTTCCGTCAAGAATGGGCTACGATTTCGCAGGCTGGTACGAAAAAAGCGATTTTTCCGGCTCACGCATGGACAACGGCTCGACTATTAGAGCCTACAACGGCTCACCTAACATCTTGTTCGCCAAATGGACGGTGAAAAACTATAGGCTTGTGTTCGACTACAACGGCGGGACAGGCGGTCCCGCGTCAATGACTTTAACTTATTTTGATGCCGGAACGCTGCCTACTCCGTCAAAAGACGGCTACACGTTCGCGGGCTGGTACAAAAACAGTAGTTTAACCGAAAAATTCGGGGACGGCGGCTCCAGTGTTAGCGGCTACGACGGCTCATTTTCCACTTTGTACGCTAAATGGGATATCAACGGTTATACAGTAACTTTTTACAAAGGCTACAACAACGAAGTTCTTTCAACAGAAATATCGGTAAGCCACGGCGCGCCCGTTTCGCTGCCGGCAATAAACATTACCCGTCAGGGCTATGCCGCCAAAGGCTGGTACACGGCAAGTTCCGGCGGCTCCAAACTCACAGGTAGTCAAAAGATTACCGGAAACACTAATTTCTATATTCAGTGGATAGCCTACAACGACACGGACACGGCTATTCCGCCGGACGCTTCCGGCGGCGAAGTTAAATATGTCAGCACGTCAGCGGGCTTTGACGAAGTTCATATTTTCAGGAGAAGCGACGATTTAATTGTTTCAACAGCGCCTGAGGCCAACAAGGTGATGATGCTGGTAGTAGCGGGCGGCGGTGGAGGCGGTTATTCGGAAACTGAACGTTTTGGCGGCTCCGGCGGCGGAGGCGGCGGCTTATTGCAGCCTTCAAATTTGACTTTGAAAGCGTCTACATACACCGTTAAAGTTGGTGGCGGCGGCAGCGCGGGTGGCAGCGGCAGTACACACGGTGGACTTGGCGGGGATTCCAAAATAACCGGAAGCGGCATAAGCGGCATTGAAGCTAAAGGAGGAGGAGGCGGCGCAAGACACATGGCTGGCGACGGGAGAAAGGGTAATAATGGCGGTTCCGGCGGCGGCGGTTATAGCTCCTCCGGCGGCGGTGGCAGCGGCGTTAGCAGACAGGGTAACTCCGGCGGCAGTCATGGAAGCTTTGGCAACGCCGGAGGCGGCGGATATGCCGGCGCGGGCACTGCCGCTGTAGAAGGCAACTGTGCACAGGGAGGAGCCGGACTATCTGCCTCGAGCGCCAATGTAACGAAAGATTTGACGGGTATAATAGGGATAAGTACATTCTCTGCCGGAGGAGATGGAGGCTACGGTCTGTACCGCTCTCCGACAAACAGCGGACGCGGAGGGGACGGCGGAAAAGCCGGACCGGGCAACGCCGGCGCTGACGGTATTGTCATCGTTCGCTTCCCTTACAAATACGCCGGAAATTGATGCTTGCCCAAGCCGCCATGCTGCGCGTAGCGCACCATGGCGGCTTGGGCTTGGGAGTTTGCGCGCAGCGCAAACTCCCGCCCTTGTAGCGGCGCGGCGTATTGAGACTGCTTCTTTGTGTTTGGTAAGAGTAAAAGGTTTTACGCGGCGGGGGTTGTGAGTTTTAGAAATTCTTCCTCGTTAATACACGGAATTCCCAGCTTTTCAGCTTTTCGGCTTTTTGTGGAAGAGCCTGCCGCTTCGTTTGTTACAAGATAGTCGAGAGACTGGATGACGGCTGATTTTACCAAACCGCCCAGAGCTTTAACTCTGGCTTCAGCGTCCGCACGTTTCATCGTTTTAAGCTCTCCGGTAAAACAGAAAGATTTACCCGCGAGCGGGAGGCTTTCTCCGTCCGTGATGGTAATGAAACCTGTTTTAAGCGTAGCGTCCATATCGTCCGCCGTTTCCTTCAAACCGTTTATTATGGCGCGGGCAGTAAGTTCTCCCATGCGAAATATACCGGATAACGCTTCCACATCCGCTTCACGAAGTTTTTCTAGGCTGTTGTAACCCGCCTGTGTAACATACTCCATGATTTGACTGCCGACACCCTCGATATCAAAACCCGCTATGAAATCGGCAAGAGACAGAGCGCGCGGCGTTCTGATATTGTTTACCAGTTTTGCCGCCGAAATTTCACCCATACGCTCAAACGACGCTAATTCTTTTGTTTCCAGCACGTAAAGGTCGGCTACACGCCTGATTCGCCCCTCGTTAAAAAGCCGAAGCAACGTTTTTTTTCCGGCTTCGCGTATATCAAGTACATTCACCCACTTTTTTATCCGGTGAAGCAGCCGCTTAGGGCAGTCGGTGTTTGGGCAGTACAACCTAACACCGGCATCAATCAATTCCGTACCGCAGACACCGCAAACCTTGGGAATATCTATGGAACGCAAATTGTTTTCTTGATTGAACAGCGGCATGGCGGAATCCTCTTCCGGTTCGCCGGACAGCAAATCCGCCCTGCCCTCGATTTTCGGTATTATTTCGCCCCGTTTTACGACAATGACGCTGGAACCGATGCTCAATTTAAGGTCGCGTATCATCGCGGGATTGCATAAATTAGCCCGCTTTACCCGCGTACCGGCGATACGCACAGGCTCGATTATCCCGATGGGAGTGTATGTTGCCCCCGATTCGCTCCATTCCACATCTTTCAGAACGCTTATCGCCTGCTCAAGCTCGAATTTGAACGCGATTTGACGTTCAGGACGGGCGCGTCGCAGGTCTTCCATGTCGGTTTTGTTGTCTTTAACCACAAGTCCGTCTATGTCGAAGGGCAAGTTCATACGCTGTCCGGCAACCTCGCTTCTGTATTGAATCACCACTTCCGCGCTGTCGAACTCTTTCGTTTCGCTCACTGTAAAGCCGCGCTCGCGCAGCCACGCGATTTTTCCGGTCTCGGTGGTGAAATACCCGTCGTCCCCGCTTGCCGATACATCATAGACTATCAGCGTAAGATCTTCGCAGCCATCCCCGTCTTTCCTTCGCATTAGTCCGTTAGCCGCGTTGCGGCAGTTTGCTTTGCCGCTATATTTTGCCCGCCATATATCATGGAACATCAGTACTTCGCCGCGCACTCCGCCGCTCCAATCCATGCCGATATTTGTTACAACCCCCCGCATCTTACGGGCGTTCGCGCTTATGTCGTCCCCTATTACGCCGTCTCCGCGGGTCAATGCCCTGTCAAGCCGTCCGTTTTTATACTGAAGTTCAAGACTTGCCCCGTCCAGCTTGTACTGAGTGATGAACAGCGGCAGTTTCAGTTTGTCCGCCCATTCACGGAATTCGTCGGGATTCGCAGCCTTTTCCTGGCTGCCCATAGGAATAAGATGACGCGCCTTGGGAAAGCCGTCGGTTTTGTCCGCGCCTATCCGTTTAATAACCGGACTTTCCGGAGAGAGGTGTTTTAACTCGTCCCAAAGAGCGTCGAATTCCGCGTCCGAAATTTCAGCTTCGCCGTTATAATACGATGCCTGATATCCACTTATTAGATTTTCAAGCTCCGCTATCCGAGCTTTTTCCATGTTATATATAGTAACAAAATTTCGCGGTATAGTTAGCGATTAAGGTAGTCCTTCCGAGTGCATTAGGCTTTCCCACCACGAATTATCGCTTAAATCCTTGTCAATCTGCATGAAAAGAAGCCCGTTGCTGTCCTGTGTTGGGTACAGCGTATTCTGAATGTTAAGATACGGCAGACTCGCTCCAGGTATCGGGGTATCCGTTATGCCGGCACGGATTAAAGTTTGCGGATTACGTTCCAGCGTGTCCCACGCGCGCGCCGACTCGGCAAGCTCGCCTAAAGCTTCGGCACGGTACGAAGATCTTCCTGTGCGGGCGGCAAGCGCGTTGTACGTAACGCCTAAGTTGTTGCGGGCAACCATCATGCGCTCGACGATTTCCCGGTGTTCTGGACGCTCGTTCGGAATAAGCAGCGGGAAGCGGCTCCGCTCGCTTTCAAGCATATTTATAAGACGCTTGTAGTAGCCTTCGGCGGCGGAATAGTCGGACCTCATGTAAGAAGCTGCGCCGAGCGCGTTCAGCAGGCGGCGGTTGTACGGCGTTTCCATAGAAACGGTGAAGAAGCAGTCCATCGCGGGGGCGTATTGCCCCAGTCTGTAGTAGGCGGAACCCAGCCGGTAGCGCATTTCGGGCGGTGCCCAGCCGTTTTCTTCGGCGTTCAGGTAAAAGTCTACCGCCTCGTTCATGTCGCCCGATTTTACGAAATAGGCCAAATCGCCCAAATAAGCGTACAGTTCGCCGAATTCCGGCGCGCGTTGTATTACGCGGCGTTCAACCGCGTCTTCCATTATGTTCACACCCTTTGCGAGAGCCTCCTCCGCGGCGATAAACTCGCGGTCGGCAATCATAAGACGCGCCAAACGCCGCTGGGTATCCACACGGTAGCGGGTGCGCTTGGGCGACTCTAGACGTGCCGCGTCGAAAGCGTCCGCGGCTGTTTCCAGCATCTGCCGTTCTTCCAGAGTTGCACCGTAGTTGCTGTAGTAACGTGCAAGGTGATAATGAACCTCAGGAAGCGAAAAATCCTGTTTGGCCGAGCGCAGAAGCACATCCCGCACACCCTCAATCTCCTCGATATGCTCGTCAGGCACACCTTTCACAACTTCAAAACGCTTGTCCAGCAAGTAGCCGCCCAATTCCGCAAGAGACGCGGCGGAAATTTTGCTTTTAGGGCGCCCCATGAAATAGTTTTGCAGCGGAATGACCTCACCTAGTTTGTCAGTACGGATAAAATAAAGCATCATGCGTTCCATTACAGGGTCGCTCTGTCCGTAAGCCGCCAAAAGTTTCGCGTAAGCAAGACGCGCCTCCTCGTAACGCGACGGGTCGTACTCTCCCCACGCCAGATTAGCGTCTCCCAAAGCCAAAAGTCCCTCACGGTCGTCAAGTTTATAGTCCAGAATATTAGCGCGAATGATGCGGTCGGCCTTTTCGTAGTTGCGCAGGTAATCAGTTTCCATCGCGGCGTAATCCAGCGCCCCTTTTTTATCGTTGGGATAGCGCAGTAAAAGCTCGTCATACTTTTCTTCGGCGTACAAATACTGCTTTTCATCCCGAAAAAGCTCGGCGTAACGGTAAAACCATTTTTTGACAGGATGTATGCTAAAAGCCTCGCTAAAACGCCTGTTGCCCTGCGCGTACTCGCCCTCCTGCACACGCTCGTATCCGTTTTTGTAAATCGTGTAGGCGCGGACGGGCTTATAAATGAACTCGTAACTAAGATAGGTAACCGAAGCGGCAAGCGCGGCGATAACGAGCCCAACGCGGATAACCGGAAGAAATTTGTGAGTGAAAATATATATGAAACTGGACCGTTCCCTCTCAAGCTCTTCCCCCGTTTTGTAACCCTTGGGGAGCCGCACCTTCTTTTTTAGGATTTTTCCGGCAAGCGCGGCGGCTTCGCGGGCGTTTCCGCCTTGAATGAGAAGGTTTATGAACTGGGAAAGCAAAGCCGGTTCAACGATTTCTTCGGATATTATTTTTTCGCAGGTAATTCTTAAATTCAGAGGATAAGAGGCGAGAGTGTCCAGAAGCTGCTGCAATTGCTGCTCTGTAAGACTGATAGCTTTTTCCGTTTTTTTCTCGACTTCTGCCGGAGCCGCCTCGACAGCGGCGGGTTTCTGCATAGAATCGATTGGCGCAAGAAAATCCTCAAGTTCCGGCAAATCGCCAAGATGCTGCCCGCCCTCTTCTTCCGCAGCGGGCGGCGTTTCTACAACAGGTTCCGGCGGAGTTTCCGCGGCTTTGTCCGGCTTGGGCGGCGGTTCGACATCAATTTTCAGCTCTTCGGGCGGCACATCCGGAAAAAGGGAGGCCTTCTCTTCGTCCGATATTTCAGACACCGATGGAATATCGTCAAGCTCGCTGTCCTCAGGCTGAGGCACGGCATCTTCCGTATTAGACGCGGAGGCTTCCACGCTGGCGGCGGCGTTCTCCGGCGCAGGCGGCTCAGCGTCTGTGTCGTCTCCGCCGCCGAAATTTTCCAGTAATGACCCAAGGTCTATTTCTTCGCCGCCGCTGCTGTCATTAGCTTCCGCGCCGCTTCCCGCGGGGGTAACCGCGTCTTCTGGTATGGCAAAATCCAAATCACCGCCGTCGGGGGCAGTACCGGCGTCCGGCGGCAGCGCCGCGGAGGCCGCCGCGTCTTCCGGGATGTTTAAGTCTAAATCGCCGCCTCCAGTCGCGGCGGG
>JAIRSB010000078.1 GCA_031255655.1 Spirochaetaceae bacterium
TTTGATGTAAACAGTGTGCTTTGGGTCAAGCAGGCTTTTGAGGTAAAACTTTACGCCTGCGCCGCTGACTATATACGCCTGTACGCGGTGTACCTGCACGGCGGTATTTATCTTGACATGGACATGGAGGTCGTAAAGCCGTTCGATGAACTGCTAAAAAAAGACCTTATGCTGGCCTATGAGAATCACTTAGGCCGTAATGTCGAGGCCGGATGCTTCGGCGCGGAAGCCAATCATCCGTATATAAAAGAATGTATGGATTATTTTGAGCAGACGGCGTTTTTTAAGCCGGAGTTGCTGCCAAAGATTCTAGAACTTCCGCGAACTAAGCAGCACAGGTTTATTGACCCGATGATTTTGCCCGAAGTAATGAAAAACGCTGCCGAAAAATACTTTCCGGCGGGCGAAGAGCCTTTTTATCCCCCCGACTACTTTACCGCGAAAAATGTAATGACCGGAAAAATCGAGGCGACAGAGAACACTTTCACAATACATCATTTTGCGTCGCATTATCACTCGGAGGAGTGGCGCAATAACAGAAACGCTGAACAAAAGATACGTGCCGCATTCGGCGAAAAGACAATTCTGACAAGATGTCTTGTGGGTCTTCTGAGCGCGAAAGGACGTATCAAGCACTATGGTTTGTTTACCACACTGCGATACTACATCGACCGCTTCGTTCTGCGCAAAACAACGTGGAAAGCTCTGGATATTTAGGGTACGGCGTTGCTTTTTTCTTACAACCTCAAAAATCATCCGCGTTTTTTGCTTAATTTCCTAACCGCGCAGGAAAGTAAAAAATTTATTGCAAAGTAAACCAGCGCGACAAATATGAAAATCGTAAAAATATGTGCGCTTGTAACATGCGTTGACTGCGGAAGGTTGCTCATCAAAACTTTCGCGTTGAAAAAGAATTCGGCTATCGCGAACTGCGCCAAAAACGAGGTGTCTTTTATTGTGGTAATGACCTGACTCATCAGTGAAGGAACCACACGCCTGAAGCATTGCGGCATTATAATGTAACAAAGGGTCTGCAAAAAATTGAAACCCTGCGAGCGGGCTGCCTCAAACTGGCCTTTGGCGATGGAATTTAAGCCGCCGCGCATTATTTCTGCGATTACAGACGATGTATACAGTGTTAGCGCCAGTCCGCCACGGCTTGTGGAAGTGCCGAAACGCAGCATGAATATGCAAACCAGTATCCACAACAACAGCGGCGTATTGCGAAAAATCTCGATATATACCGAAACGACAGCGCGGACAAATCCTTGTCCGTAATTCCTGCAAACCGCGAGCACAGTCCCAAGCGCGATGCTTATTATAACGGTGAAAACCGAAATAAGCAGCGTGTTGTATAGACCGGCCATTAAAAAGTGCGTGTTATCCGCGGTAAAAATATCAGCCAAAACTTGAATATTCATTCGCCCGCGCCTTCCTCTGCGGCTTCTTTGGGTACACTCAAATGTTCCCGCGTCTTTAGACGTTCCTCAAAACGCCGTGCCCAGCGAGCAAGCGGGAAACAAAGCAGAAAATATAACGCGCCGGTAACCACGTAGGCAGGGCCGTAACTTAGACTTCCGTCTGACGCCCATGAATCAGCGCGGTACATTAAATCACCGCCGGCCACCAGAGCCAAAACGGAGGTGTTTTTTATCAGGTTTACAGCCTGATTTGCGAGCGGCGGCAATATAACTATAGTTGCTTGAGGCAGTATGATGTACGCCATAGTTTGCACATACGAAAAACCCTGCGAGCTTGCGGCCTCACGCTGCCCTTTCGGAATTGAAAGAATACCCGCACGCGTAACTTCGGCAATATACGCGCCGTGGTACAAGCCTACCCCCAAAATACCGATGGTTATGAGGTCAAGTTTAATGCCGGCGTAAGGAAGCGCGTTGTATAGAAAAAATATTTGTATTACCAGCGGCGTATTCTGAAAAAAATCGACATATACGCGGCTGACCGCTTTCAGCGGAACTATCGCGGTCATCGAAAGTACGCCGAAAATCACGCCGGCGGTCAGAGCCAACAAAAGGGCGAACAAGGACACCAGCAATGTTACGCCCAAACCTTGAACAAAAACATCAAAATCCGAGAATAATAACAGCCAGCGTCCAAGCGCGAAAGGTCCGCCCATCGTCTATCGTTTTTATAAATTAAACTGCGTGATAAGAGCGTCAATCACGCCGTCGTCAAGCCATTTTTTTATCCTTTCGTCAACATAGCTCGCCAACTCTTTGTTCGACAGTTTTGTGGCCACGCCGTAAGGCTGGGGCGAAAATTCATCCGGTAGTATAATCGTGTCGGCATCCAGATAGCCTCTCAGTATGGACTTGTCAACAGCAAACGCGTCCACGCGGCCTGAATCGAGTGCCGCTTTTATTTCCGGATATGTCGAGAATTCCGCGAATTTAACGTTTATTCCCAAATCGGACGCGGCGGCGGCGATTGAATCTTTGCTCGTCGCCGACTGCGCCACACCTATCGTTAAACCGTCAAGGTCGGCCAGTGAAGTTAGTCCCGAAGCTTTTTTCACGAGCATACCAACCGCGTCGGTATAATACGGCGTTGAAAAATTATATGTAAGTTTTCGTTCCTCCGTTACCGTGAATGTGGCGATAACCATGTCAAGCTCGCCGTTGTCCAGCAAAGGGCCGCGCGTTTTCGCCGTTACAACCTCGAATCTAACCGCGTCCGGGCTGCCGAAAATTTCTTCGGCAAATAATTTAGCCAGCTCAATCTCAAGCCCTTCATATTCACTGGTAGACGTGTTGAAAAATCCAAAACCCGGAACATCTGACTTAACACCGACTTTCAATACGCCTGAGTCCTTGATTATGTCAAGGTCAGAAGCGTCCGCCGGCCGCTTCTTCGAGCAGCCGCTCGCGCCCAGCGCGATAAGCGCGGCGCACAAAACAAAAAACACTTTAGTAAATTTCATTATTTCTCCTTGAAAAAAGTGTAGCCTTACGTTAAATTTTTCGGCAAATTTTGGAGAGACTTGATATAAAATACAAATCCGAATCTTGATAAGCGATAATCAGCGCAATATCTTGCTTAAAAAAGCTACAGTCCGCTCGTTTTTGGGACTTTCAAAAAATTCCTCAGGCGCGGCTTCTTCTACTATAATGCCATTATCAAGAAAAATAACCCTGTCTGCGACTTGTTTAGCGAAACCCATCTCATGCGTTACGACTACCATCGTTATAGAATCCTGATGCGACAGGCGTATCATAACGTCTAACACTTCCTGCACCATCTCCGGGTCGAGCGCAGAGGTCGGCTCGTCAAACAACAGTATCTTCTGCCGCGTGGCAAGCGCGCGCGCTATGGCAATGCGCTGCTGCTGCCCGCCGGACAGTGTTGATGGATAAACCTGCGCCTTATCGCGCAGTCCAACCATATCAAGATATTCGTAGGCAATGTCCACAGCCTCGCTCTTGCTCTTTTTTTGCAGCTTTATCGGCGCCAGCGTTATATTTTGCAGCACCGTCATATGCGGGTACAAATTAAACTGCTGAAACACCATCGCGCAATATTTTCTGACAATATACGTACGATTTTTGCTAGTAAGCCGCTCACCGTTAATAATAATCTCACCTTCCGTCGGCGTTTCTAACCCATTGACACAGCGGATAAGCGTGCTTTTCCCTGAACCGGACGGCCCGATAATCGTGAGTTTCTCACCTTCAGCCACGCTAAGATCAATGTTTTTAAGCACTTGCAAAGCGCCAAATGATTTACTAAGTTCGTTTATAGCTATCATAACCTTCCACCGGTGCGCGCCCGTGTCAGCGGGCGTTCAAAAAATCAAGCGCTGTTTGACAAAGGCAGGCCGCGCTGACCTGTAACGCTTTTTCGTCCCATTGAAAATACGGACTATGGTGCGCGATTTTTGAGCCTTTGGGCGCTATGCCCACAAAAAAATAGCAGGCGGGCACTTTTTCGGCAAAATAGGCGAAATCGTCTCCGCCCATGCTGGGTTCCGCCTCTTTTA
>JAIRSB010000152.1 GCA_031255655.1 Spirochaetaceae bacterium
TTAATGATTTAGCTCATTCTTCATTATGTCATTAATTTCAACCGCAGTAGAGATGTAGGGTATTAAACCGTCTAAATTTTAAATAACAATTCGGTGTTAGTGCGCCGTTCAATTGCGGAAACTGTGAATAGGAGCCGGTATACGTCCGCCACGGGAGATAAAATCGGAACTGCCGCAGGCGCGTATCGGCATAATAGGCGCGGCCCCCAAAAGTCCGCCAAATTCCACCCAGTCCCCCGCCTTTTTGCCGGGGACAGGAATAATGCGCACCGCAGTCGTCTTGTTGTTGACCATGCCTATTGCCATCTCGTCCGCTATAATCGCGGCAATGGTGTCAGCGTCCGTATCACCCGGAACAGCAACCATATCAATACCGACAGAACAAACCGAAGTCATAGCCTCCAGTTTATCAATGTTGATCCAGCCGCCCCTGACAGCCTCAATCATCCCCTCATCCTCCGAAACGGGTATAAAAGCCCCTGAAAAACCGCCGACATGAGTAGACGCCATTACCCCGCCCTTCTTTACCATGTCCGTAAGCATGGCGAGCGCTGCGGTTGAGCCGTGAGCGCCGGCACAGGTAAGCCCCATTTCCTCAAGAATGCGGGCAACCGAATCGCCTATAGCCGGAGTTGGGGCAAGCGACAGGTCGAGAATGCCGAAAGGCACGCCAAGCCGCTTGGCGGCTTCGCGCCCGACAAGCTGCCCCATACGGGTAATTTTGAACGATGTTTTTTTAATCACATCCGCCAACTCGTCAAAAGACATAGAGCGGCAGTTTTCTATGGCGGACTTTACAACGCCCGGTCCGGAAACGCCGACATTAAGGCAACTTTCCGCCTCGCCCGGCCCGTGAAAAGCTCCGGCCATAAACGGGTTATCCTCCGGCGCGTTACAGAACACAACAAATTTCACGCAGCCCAATGCATTTTGTACGGATGTTTTTTCCGCCGTAGACTTTATGATTTTCCCCATCAGCGCGACAGCGTCCATATTGATACCAGACTTGGAACTGGCGACATTCACGGACGAACAAACCCGTTCTGTGCAGGAAAGAGCTTCCGGTATGGAATTGATTAACCGCCTGTCTCCGGCGGTAAAACCCTTTTGAACGAGAGCCGAAAAACCTCCGACAAAATCAATGTCTAGGGTCTTAGCGCATTCATCAAGCGTCCGGGCATAAGGCGTGTAATCTGTGTCTTCAGACGAGGCTGCTACAAGCGCGATAGGCGTAACCGCTATACGCTTATTTATGATAGGAATGCCGTACTCGCTTGCGATATCGCGTCCGGTTTTGGCAAGTTTTTCGGCGACACGCAGAATTTTTTCTCTCATACGCGCACGTGTTGTGCCGCCATTTCCGGTAACGCAATCCAAAAGAGATATGCCAAGCGTTATGCAGCGTATATCAAGATTTTGCCGCATGACCATATCAACGGTTTCCGTAATTTCTTTCGTCGTAAATAACATTTTAATCCTTGTAATTTTTCAATACCACCGTTCGCACGGTTTGGACAGACTATATTCTATGCATCGCGCTGAATACTTCCTCGTGCATCATGCTGATTGAAACATTCATCGATTTTCCAAGCTCGTCTAGTTCGCGTTTTAATTCTTCAAGCTGACCTGTATTTTTTGAAACATCAACCATCATCAACATCACAAAATTTCCAGATAAAATCGTCTGGCTTATCTCCTCTATATTGATGCCGCGCTCCGCAAGGAATGAGCATACCTTAGCCGTTATACCAACATGATCCACGCCTATAACCGTAATAATCGCGCCGCCGGATTTTTTATCCTGAGATTCCCGCATCATTCGCTCCCTTTATTAGAGTTATTTTTTTTATTTCCGTCAGACGATTCCTCGTTTGCAGTTTCGCCGTTTGCCCGCAAGTTATGTTCAAGATGGTGTTCCGTCAAAAACATATCAAGAACCGTAAGAAACAATATGACAGCCATAGGTCCTAGTATGATTCCGTTAAACCCATAAGCGTGTACCCCGCCCATGATAGCAAAGAAAATAATCAGCGGATGAAGCTGTATTCTATCCTGCAAAAACAGCGGACGAAACACGTTGTCAAGCAGTGAAATAAACATACCGGAGACAAGCAAAAACACAACTCCACGCAAAGGCTCTCCCGAAAGTATGATAGATACGCCGAGCGGCAGCCACACGACAGCCCCGCCTAACATAGGAATGAAAACGCATATAAATGTAAGACAGGCAAATACCATAGCCCCTTTTATGCCGAAAATCATAAATATTATGTAGGCGAGCACAGCTTGAACAATGGCGACCATAACGTATCCTAAAAATAGATTTTTTATAATGTCTTTGAATTTCTTAACCAGTTTTGTTATGTATTCTTCCCTTATCGGGAAGTTATTTAACACAAGAGATGAAAGATAAGCGCCATCAAGATAAAAAAAGAAAAGACAGAAAAACATGAATACAAGACTTATCATGAAAGTGCTTATATTAAGAGCCAGATTTTTTGAAAAATTCAAAACATTATTAATACCATTGTTCAACATGAAAATCAGACGCTGCTGAATATCCGCAACGCTTATATTCACCTGATCAGCCGATACTTCGGAAATAAAGTTTGAAAAACGCTGCAACACTTCCTGAAACATAGCAGGATTTTCATAAAAAGTTTTTCGAAAAATATTTACCAATTCCATAATCTGGCGCGTAACCTGCGACAGAACAAACAGTATCGGAACAAGCACAATCATTGCCGTTCCAAGTGAAAATATTCCGGCAAAAACATGTTTGAAAAACCGCCCGCTGCGTTTTGACAGATCAATGTTTTTCATTACGCGCTTATACAGAGGATTCATTACAACAAAAAGAAAAATTGACCAAAGAAAAATAGTGAAAAACGGCGAAAACAGCTTACACACCAAAAGAAAAAGCGCGATAAGAATTATACCGAACACGCTGTTTTGTATAATTCTTGAATTCGGTTTTATTTTTGCCGGTAAAACTTCGTTCACGCCGTCCCGTCCTCAGCCGCCTTTTTTGTGGCTGGCTTTTCGACCGGAAGCGAAATATGAAATGCTGACCCCTTGTTCAATTCGGACTGTATTCTTACAGTCCCGCCGTACTCTTTTACACGCGCCTGAACAAGATTTAAACCCACGCCACGCCCCGCGTGAAGCCCTTCATCTTCTGCCGTACTGAAGCCCGGCATAAAAATCACCTGAAGAACACGGTTTTTATCTTTCAGGTCTTCATCTTTTTTAATTATATACATCCTTTTAGCACGTTCTTTTATTTTTTCGACATCAAGTCCTTTTCCGTCGTCGCCAAGCGTGATATGCGCTCTGCCATCTTTCATTTTCAGCGAAACTGCAATGCGTCCGGTCTCTTTTTTGCCTTTTTCAATGCGTTCTTCAGGTGATTCTATTCCGTGAAACACAGCGTTGCGGACAAGTTGTAGTAAAATCTCTTTAACGGCGCGGCGTGGAATCATATCAAGAACAGCGGAATCTATGCCGCTTGTGTTCAGCCGTACTTTCTTTCCGGTATCAGCCGCTGTGCGCGAGGCGGCGCGTTCAAGTTCCTCAATTAAAATACCGGCGTTGCTTTTCTTTGCGCCGCCAGAATTGAAAGAGTTTATCTTTTGAACGCTCGCCTTTAGGTTGTCTTTTTCGCTCATAATTTCGTCTATGCGGACCGTAAGGGTGAGCATATCATCAAAAGTAACCTCGGCTTTCCCTTGCAGCTCTTTTACGTAGGTTTCAACATCGTGCAGCTTTTTACTGTAACTATTTAGTCCGACAATGATCGCATTGGCTTTTATTGCGTGTATTGATTGAAAAACTGATACGAGAGCATCGCTTGAAGATATTTTCTGATTTTTAAGAATGTCATTGATTACACCAAATTCATACTCAGTATCGTCTATAAAATCATTAAAAACATTCGGATCTATCTGCAAAACCTCAAACAACACATCCATTTCCTCCCGCCGTTTTATCTCTCCAAGTTTTACCTGATTTTCCAATTCCACCTTGGCTGTAGCATCCTCAATATTACCCATAATTATCGTATTTCCAGAAATATCGTCCATTGGTACAAATGTACAATGAAGTATTTTATCTTTGCCGTTCGCGTCCGTATATTTTAACTCTTTAATCGGATTTATATCTTCAAGCATTTCCGCGTCAAAACGGCGTTCGCGCACCATGTCGAAAAAATCACCTATCGTTGCGATTTCCGCGCTGGTAAGCGATGTTTCAAGCAAGTTGGTAAATTTTCTACCTCCCAAATCAGACACGCCGAAAATGCTTTCTAATAAACAGGAATAGTTATCTCTCATAATTAGATTTTCGTCCATAAGGAACAATCCTGTCTTCAGATTATCTTTCATTACTACGAATATATCCCGCTCGGATTTAATTATTTTATTCAGTTTTTCCAGGCTTTTTTCTTTTAAAATCCGCGCAGTTTCGTAAAGATGAATGATAATAAACACCAGAAGGTAGACAAGCACTATGCGAATTAATTTCTGATTTGAATAATAATAATAACGCGGAAAACCCGGATAAAGCAGCATAAATAAAACGACTGCGAAAATCACGAGTGAAAATATAACACCGTTTCTTCTCCCCATTGTAAAGTATACCAGAGGCGGAATCGTAAAAATCCAAACAGCGGAAAAACCGTCCGCGAATCCAAGCCTAAAAAATTCTATTAGGCTTAGCGTGAGAAGCACGATTGGTATGTATTCAAAAACGGAGAATGGAATGCGGGTTTTAATCACAGCCATCCCCGTCATGAATATGAGTGACAGCGGCACGCACCACATAACATTATTTCCCAATGGGATTTTCTTGATAAATAAAAACATCGCGTAACACAGCGGCAAAGAAGAAGCAATCACCAGCGCAATATTGATAATCTTGAAATAAAAATCCGCGTGTTTTAACTGACGCGGGGGACGAGAATGGCTCGGCCAGTTTTTACCGGCGGCCGAGCCCTTGTCCGAGCCGTGTTTAAAAAAATTAGACATTTACCGTACTCCCACGCGCTTTGATTGCTACAGAAAGATAAAAAATACTTTTATGGAATATCTTAAATGGTATACATATAATATTTGTATTTCCATGCGGCCATTGTATTGTGTGGCCCGTCCCGCAAATAACGGTAGGGAGTGAGATGACAAGCCTGCATTCTTGTTCAAGATTTTGTTTCACGTTTCCCGCGATGATGTTCGCAATCTCTCCAATACCGTCCGCGACATCATCATCGCTGAAATAATCGCTGTCGCTTCCGGTTAAAATCTGTATAAATTTGACCGCAAGATTTTTTTCCATGGAAATTACAAACGCTCCCGATACCTCGCCTGTAAGTCCTATCACGCCGGAAATATCCCAATTCGAATTTGCGTGCCGGTCGGTAAAATATGGACGCTGCGCCTCAATATCTGTATTCAGCATTTCCTTAAATACATTATGCGCCACATCAATAAATGCCTGTATATATTTTTCCATTATTACATCTACTCCCTATCTTTACGTGATTATTTTGCATGTTCAGACTCGTCCGGGCACACTCCTATGCGGGGCAAACCTCGCGCATCTTTGAGGTTCGGCACGTATGGGCCCGGAGCAGTTTTCCTAATTCAAGAAAACTTGATTTTTGAGATTTTCTCCCTAAAATTTTTATCGTCGATAGGCTTAATAATATAATCCGTAGCGCCGCTTTTAAGCGCCTCAACGACATTGTAACGCGCCGACTCGCTTGTTACCATAATTATCGGTAGTGAATTATAGGCCGGAACCGCCCGAACTTTTCTCAAGAAATCTATTCCAGAAAGCTGCGGCATATTCCAGTCAAGCAGAACAAGGCTGATATCGTGAGAAGTTAAAAGCTGCAACGCCGTCAGTCCGTTATCGGCTTCAATGTAATCACATTTATAGCCGAGCTTATCGAACGTATTTTTGACTATGTTGCGCATTATCTTCGAATCGTCAACAATAAGAACCGTCATATTTATTCCTCCTAAAAAAGTATAGAACCCATTCAAATAATCCGGCTGCTTACCTGCCCTCCCATTCATTGGAGCCGTAAGTCTTACAAAACGCGCAAAGCAAAATTGACACGCCCTGCTGTT
Source organism: Spirochaetaceae bacterium (assembly GCA_031255655.1). Taxonomy (GTDB): domain Bacteria; phylum Spirochaetota; class Spirochaetia; order Treponematales; family Breznakiellaceae; genus JAIRMY01. The sequence goes on from JAIRSB010000152.1 coordinate 6,129, forward strand.
TTTTTGACGGCTGCTGTAATTTGTCCGAAAACTTAAACTCCCGCGCCAAATTCAGATAACCGCGTTCACGCGGGCGCGTCCAGACAAAGTACGGATCAGCCGTTAATATTCTGAAAGTATCGCCATAAGACGATCTTTCCTTATACTTCGCAAAAAAGAGGCAAGACGCGGTCCCTGTTCCTTACCAATCAGAGCTTTGTAAGAGGCGTGAAAAAACTCCTTTCCGTCAATTCCGATCCGCGCCGCCGCGTCGTAAATCGCCTGAGCGCAGGATTTATCACTGTCAAATTGATCTATCTTTACCGCTACATTATCTCTTAGCTCTCGTACCGCCGCTAAATCAGATTCGCTTAACGCGACGGTCTCTCCTGCCGCCCGCAGCTTGAAGCAGAATTCTTCCGGAGCGTAATCCGCGAGCCAGTTTTTAGCGCATATACAGCGCGATCTCAGCGCCGCCTCCTGTTCTGGTTTGACATCATCCAATCCCGTGATAGTCGCGTCCACACAGCCGTCCGCTATTTGAAGCAGATTGCACAAATGACGGAATGGTACCTGATAAGGCGGCGCGGCGGGTACGCCTGAAACTTGCGAAAGTTCGTATATGCGCCGTTCTTTCAGATAGATATCATCACTCTTCGCCGGTTCCAGCTTCCAAGCGATACGTTCCGTGCGGTCGTAATCCTCATATATTTTTATCACATCTAGGTCAAACGAAATAGTGAACTCCGTATTCGGTCTCGTTCCAGCAAACATATAGCGCACAAGTTCCGGCGTATATACTCGCAGCAAAGTCGGGAGGTCGATAACTTTACCTTTGGAACTGGACATCTTGCCTCCAGCGCCTTTGATACCTATGAAATCGTAGCGGAAAGTTACCGGAGCGTCAAAATTATACACTTCTTTACAGATAATTTTGCTGGTATCAAAAGAACCGCCCTGGCTGTGATGATCCTTGCCAGCCGGCTCAAAATCGACTTTTTCGTAAGCCCAGCGCATCGGCCAGTCTATTCTCCAGCCCAGTTTTACACCTTTCGCCGTTCGTAAATCGGTTTTCGCATGATTTCCGCATAGTTTGCAGTGATATTCAAGCTGCCATTCGCCGTCCCAGTTGTCAATGTCCGTATCATCTCGATTACATTCATCGCAAAATATGCTTACCGGCCACCATTCTCCTTGAATTTTATGCTGGTCATCACGGAATTTGTCCAGTATCGCTTTAAGTTCTGCGCGTTTTTCCAGAGCGAGTCTAATTCCATCCGCGTAGAGTGAAGCGCGGTAACGTTCTGTCTGATATAGATATTCCGGACTTATTCCAACCGTGGGCAGCGCGTTTTCCACGTCAAGTTCGTGATGGCGGGCGTAACTTGAATCGCGCCCCCATGGGTCCGGCACCATGGTTATAGGAAAGCGCAGGTATTTTTCAAGTTCGTCCTGTTTTGGCATGTTGGCAGGAACTTTGCGGAACACGTCGTAGTCGTCCCACGAATAGATAAAACGTGTCTGTTTTCCAGCGTCTCTCAATGCCCGCGCCACAAGGTCGACCGAAACGATTTCGCGAAAGTTGCCAATATGAACCGTTCCCGACGGCGTAATCCCGGATGCGCAGGTATACACTTCCTTCAATCCTTTCTCGCGGATTATTTTTTGCGCGATTTCGTCCGCCCAGTGGCGGGCTTTTTCACTCATATTCCGATTATAGCTTGTAATTTTATCTGTATTCAATACACCTGTCAGCAATTTAACATTTAGTTGTCGTCATCATAACCGAGTGCGAAAAGCTTTCGTGAATGTAAAGCATTATGCGGAAGAGAAACTGTTAAGATAATACCTGCACGGAATTGTAGAGTGCATACGCGGCGGGCACGAATGGATCTGTCGCCGTTTTTATCGAACATGAACATTTGTTCATGCTTACCCAGCAATTTTCATTTTTAAGAACCATGATAAAATGGTGTTATGAGAGATGGCATCATAAAGCGGCTGCTTGGCAGTTTGCGGAAGGCAGGGGATACTAACCCATATACGTTTATTAGGGACAACTTGAACGCCAGTTCAATCTGCCACCGCTGACGGTACAAATCCAGTATCATTTCAGGTGCCGCGTCAGTTATTGGCGGTGCCACTATATATACTGGTTATACGCTCTTTGCAATATCTTGTATTATCTTGGCTACAGCCTACTATATTTCCGATATAATCCTCAGTAATGTGTTCAACCTGAATAAGTCCTTATTTTAGCTCACGTCATCTTCGCACAGGCAGAACCCCAGTAACAGCATACCGGTTCATGCGAGAGCATAGGAACTAATATACTATCGGGGAAACCTGCGATTTTTGGGTTGTCTGTAAGGTCGCACCGACCACTGCTGAGCTAAGTACGGCGTATCGAGCGGCGGAGGAAAGCCGACGCGGAACTGGGGACATTGATCTGCCAGATACAAAAACGGTGGCATCATCGGTACGGGAGCCCCCACGTGAGGTAAGAACTGCGCCGGGTCTCGCTTCGGCGGTTTTGCACAAAAGCAGGGAGGATTACATACTTTTGTTATCGGTGATGACGATGACGGCTAAATGTCAAATTGCTGGACAGTCAAGCAGCAATTTTCATTTTGAAAATAACGCCGTAAAGCAAGAAAATACAGACGAAATATGTATGAAATAGTAGACGATATTTGAGATAAAATAAATTATATTATATAGTTATTTTCGGGCTTTCTTCATGCAAAAAATTTCTAAAACAAGAATTGCTGATGGCACGCTATAGTAGGTTGAACATATAATTCAAACATGATATACTATTTATCATAAATTTTCAGTAACAAAGGACCGTTTTATATGAAGTTAAAGTTTCGTTTAAGTTTAATAGTTGTAGCTATTCTCGCGGCGGCAGTTGCCGCCTCTTCTATTGTTCTGCTTTCCAAATCGCGCGAGATGCAGACAAAAACCGCCCAAAGCGAGATTATCAATCTTACCGGCGTTGCCTCCAAGAATTTACAGATTGATTTTGAATACACTCAGGATGCGCTAATTGCCTTGTCATACATCATGGGTGAATATGAAAACGTAGATATATTTTTGCGCCGTATCCGTTTCGATGATAACATGGAGTCAGTGGTCAACGGGTACAAAAATCTTGTCGGTATATATACGGTTTGGAAGCCGGGGACTATAGACAACAATCCGGCGCCCTACGACACGTGGTTTTCACAGCGTTATACAAACACAGCTGAAAGATTCCAGTGGCGGGAGCAGGAAGACCTTAACTCCATATACACGTCAATGCCTGATTCACCCACTATTTCCAACGTAAAACGCGGGAAATTCGCTGGAGCGGATATTTGGATGCTACAGCTTACTGTTCCTATAACGAACCCAAGAACGAACCAGGTGGTCGGCTTATTGGGCGCAAACGTTAGTCTTTCCACCGCGCAGGAGTTGGTGTCAAACGCCGCCGCGCTTAAAAACGCGGGCTACACCGCAGGACGCGAAGTACTATATTCGTATGATGGAACGATAGCAGCGCACTACGATCCCACCATGATAGGCAAGAAAATTACCGACCCGGAATCGCTTAGGGTTATAGGACGGGAAGCAGTGAACGATACGTTGGAAACATTGCGTACCGGAGTTCCGAATATCGGAGAGAACGCCGGACGTTTCTTCGCCTCGTATCCGTTCTATGTCGGCAACGTGAAAGAGGCTTACACTATTCTGAGTTCTATACCCAGCGCCGATGTGTTTTCCGCAATCACGGATATGACGCGTTTTACTATTGTGCTTGCAATTGTAATGATACTCATATCTGCCGTCGTCATCTGGTTGGTTTCGAGTGGAATAGCGCGTCGTATAGTGCTTGTCGGTATGCGTATGAAAGACATTGCCCATGGTGAAGGCGATCTTACCAGCCGTATAACCATAAAAGCAAACGATGAAATCGGTGAAATGGGACTATACTTTAACCAAACGATGGAAAAAATCCAGAATTTGGTCAAATCTATCAAAAATCAGACGGTTACATTGTCAGATATAGGCAACGAGCTTGCGTCAAACATGACGGAGACGGCTGCCGCTATAAACGAGATTACCTCAAACATTCAGAGCATCAAAGGCCAAGTAGTAAATCAGTCCGCTTCCGTTACCGAAACCAATGCTACTATGGAACAGATAACCATAAATCTGGACAAGCTGAATGGTCTTGTAGAAAAACAGACAAGCAGTGTTTCGCAGTCGTCAAGCGCGGTTGAGGAAATGCTGGCAAATATCCAGTCGGTAACGCAAACTCTCGTCAAAAACGGAACTAATGTTAGGGAATTGGCAGAAGCCTCCGAAATCGGGCGCAGCGGTTTGCAGGATGTGGCCGCAGATATTCAGCAGATTGCCCGCGAGTCTGAAGGACTGCTTGAAATCAACGCTGTGATGGAAAACATCGCAAGTCAGACGAACCTTTTATCGATGAACGCCGCTATTGAGGCTGCACACGCCGGGGAAGCGGGCAAAGGTTTCGCCGTTGTCGCGGATGAAATCCGCAAACTTGCTGAGTCCTCCGGAGAGCAATCTAAAACCATCTCGACTGTACTTAAAAAAATCAAGGACAGCATCGACAAAATTACACGCTCGACTGACGCGGTGCTGAACAAGTTCGAGGCCATAGATACCGGGGTTAAGACTGTTTCCGATCAGGAAGAGAATATTCGCAACGCTATGGAAGAGCAGAGCGCGGGTAGTCAGCAGATTCTTGAGGCGATAAGCCAGTTGAACGAGGTTACCCAGATGGTCAAATCCAGTTCCAAAGAAATG
>JAIRSB010000237.1 GCA_031255655.1 Spirochaetaceae bacterium
GCCCGCTGAAAATGGAGCAGCGACGGATACAAAAAGAAAAATACGGCAAACGCGCACATCAGCGCGTCCGTAATCCGGTACCGCAGGGCGTTCCCCCGCGCCGTACATCGGGGATACTATCCCCAGCCTTCCGCAAACTGCCAAGCAGCCGCCTTATGATGCCAGCTCTCATACCTCCAGTTTATCATGGTTTTCAAAATGAGAATTGCTGGCTTGCTATCAGCAATTCTCATTTTGGAAAAACAATACCTTAAAGCAACAAAATACAGACGAAATATGTATGAAATAGTAGACAATATTTAAGATAAAATCGATTATATCGTTATTTTCGGGCTTTCTTCATGTAAAAGATTTCCAAAATGAGAATTGCTGGCTTGCTATAGTTGCTACTGTGCGCTAAAGTGAATTATTTGTTATATTCTCTTCTCCAGAAACCTTTGTCGGGTATCCACACAAAACCCTCCCAGTGTCCGATTAGCCCGCTTCCACTTCCCCTTTTTCTACATCCGGCTCTGTTTCTAACTTCAACTTGTTTTCTTTTCTTTCCTTATTAAGGCAAAATTCTGCAAACTCATAAACAGATTGCTTCCCATAATCAGACAGATTGTGAAATATGTTCAACAACAGGTGCTCTAAATGGTCTACAGACATAAAAATGTCTCCAATGCCTTCACGCAACCAATCTTCATTTACTCCAAAAGTTAAACAGATGAGCCGTAAATTAGCTTCCGTAAGTGAGACTTTTCCGGCCTCCGTAGCTGATATTGTGGCATGAGTTAGCCCTAGCTTGCCGGCAAATTCAGTTTGTGTCAATTTATTATGCTTTCTGATAAAAAAAACACGCTCGCCTATTGTTTTTGTGCCCATAACTACATTATGGCAGAAAATATAAATATTTTCAAGATTTTGTAGAAAATTTACAAAATTGCTTTTTCTTGTAAATATAATATGTTATAATGTAGAATATCTAAATAAAGAGGTAGCAAATATGGTCGAAGAATATCAATTGTTTGATCTTTTTAGAGGCATGTCTACAACGGGCAAATTAGAAGTTATATCTCACGTTTTGCTTGTTGAGAAATTAGAGAAAGGTATGCGAGAGCAAGAAGCCACTAAAAAGCAGTACGCGCAGCAAAGCGATGACCGCAAGCCAGCGGCTTAGGGGGCGGGGTTATGGACAATGGAGACAAACGAATGACTAAAGCGGAAGCGAAGGCGTTATCGCTGGAAAAGTGGGAGTATCTAGCCGAGCATTCTGAATGTGAAAAAATTCTTGATTTACCGGACGCTATTTATGACCGGATTGATGAGTGCTATAACTGGTGCCCGTTATGCGAGATATATGATGGTTGTCAAGACTGCATTTTATTCAAAGCAGACGCAGGTTGCTTGGGCTTTAATTCCCTCTATAAAGTGGAATAACTCATCTTCCGGCGAAGCTGGCAACGCCATCCGCGCCGCCGCCGCTAAAAGGATTGTTGACATTGTTATGGCGTGGGATACGGAGGAGGAGTGATATGGACAACGAGGTAATAGAGGCTTACCTGCGCGGGCTCGTGAAGATATCGGATACTTTCAAGGAAGTCTGCGAAGACGCGCATAGGCAGTTTCTGGAGGCTGTCGCCGCCAAAGAGTCGGCGCGGGATGAATCAGGGCGCGGCAAAGGGGCGGACGGTGGGGGTCTTGTACAGAGCGATTTTCTGACTTTAGAGAAGGCCGCCGAATATACAACTCTCTCCGAATCCAAGCTGCGGAAGCTGGCGGCGAACGGAGAAATCGCGGTCTGCAAAACGAGCCACAGCGGGCGCAGTGTGTTTTGGGTGCAAGACCTGAAAGCCTATTTGATGTCGCGCCGTGTGCCAACAAATGCGGAAATGCACGAAAAGGCGGACACTGTCTGTTTCGGTATGGGCGGACGGCGGCGTAAAAGTATGCGCAGAAAGGAGTTTGGAAATGTCAACGGATAAAAAGCTGACGCTATACGACCGCGCGCTGGATATAGGGGCGTTGTTTAGGTTGGCGGAGGAGGCGGTGGACGAAGAGAGTGGTGAAGTACGTCCTATATCGGACGAAGACATAGCTGTTTTCGAGGAATGGTTTAACGAGACGCGGGGGAACTTTGATGCAAAGTTTGACAATATTTGCCGCTTTTCCGCGAATCTGAAGCATGAGGCCAAGATTGCTGAAGCTGAACGGGATGGGTTCAAGGACGAGATGGACCGGTTGTCTAAACGCGCTAAGGTTGCCAATGCAAAGGCGGCGCGGCTTAGGGACTACATAAGGTTCGCGCTTGATAGGTTGGGGTTGAAAAAGTACAAGACGGCTCTTTTTTCAGCGGGTGTGCAGAATACGGTGTATTCCGTGCGGGAGACCTCTGTATTTGATGTTGACCGGATCCCGGACGTGTTTCTGAAAAAGGAGCTTTCGGCACGGGCGGTGAGGGAAGCTGTAACGGAGGGGCGTTTGTACACGAAAAATGACCCGCTTTATAGGGGTGTATTGTTCTATACGGAAAATGGTGTCGAAAGGCGTTTAGAGGGTGTGTCGTATTCGCAAGGCGATACGCTTGTAATTAGGTGAGGAGTTTTTTATGGCTGATGAAAAGGTAAGTGTGGGGAATATTGCTACCGCGCTTTTTATGCAATTTGGTTTTGCGCCTAATCCGCAAGGTCAGATTGCGGTGTTGGAAGCTGATAGTAACGGGCGTGTTGATATGTCTGATGTCAGCGGTAGTCCGGCGGAATTTTAGGGGGTGCTGTTATGCAATTATTGTCTGCTATTTCATACATATTTCGTCTGTATTTTATTGCTTTAAGGTGTTGTTTTTCTAAATTGAGAATTGCTCAGGCGCGTTGGGCCATCTTGCCCGAATTTATAAAAAAAATTATATTGGACACAAGTTTTTGAATTCAAATGTAATAGTGTTCATCCGG
>JAIRSB010000244.1 GCA_031255655.1 Spirochaetaceae bacterium
AACTGGAAGCGCTGGTCGATTTTGTTTACAAAGCCGGCAGTACGCGCCTGCGTTTCTGGAATTGCCGCCCATTTGGGGAGGAACAGGATTCTTCCGAAAGTTTTACCAGCGAACTTCCCACGTTTCAGGATTTTTACAACAAAATATCAAAAAAATATAAAAGTTTTGTTGATTGGCAGAGTGTGTATACGCCGGACAACACAAACACAAAAAAGAAAAAAATATGCCGGGAACTATGGCAGCTAGTACCGATTGACGGCGGCGGTTGTGTTTCGACATGCTGTGGTTCAGCCATCAATTTACGCACCGATGTCAACGCTTTTGTAAATACATCCGAAGAGATTTTTAATCATCCAAAAATAATCGCGCTAAGAGAAAAATTCATAGACCCGCAAGCCGATTTGCCGGATATGTGTAAATACTGCAACCTGCTTGAAGACCCGCCCATGTAATCTATTATTCGGGTAACCTATTGTGCGTACACGGAAACTTTAGCTATTGGCAACAGAATCAAAAACCGCGCGGACGCCTTTTGAAAAAAGAGTTTCGTGATTATTGTATACGATGCTATCAATGAACACGCGGATAACACGAAGACTTTTAATGCAGATTTGTGCGGTTTTCCCCGCAAAAAAACTTGTGCTCTCGTCAAATGTGCAATCCTCGCCACGCACAAACAAACCGGTTTCAAACCGAAACGGCTCCGGCACATCGATAATAATCTGGTCGGCGTTTATAGCAATTCCGGTTTCGGAGGAAAGCGCGGCGGCAAGATTTCCTTCATAACGCGGACGCTCCGTTATACTGCTTAGTCCGCGCCATGTTACGCCATCGAATGGAAATTCCGCGGCAAGCGAAAAAAACTGGCCTTCATAAGCCCGCAGTCCAAGTGCAAACAGCGAATAGCCGCGCTCTGTCATCCGGGACATAAGGATTAAAAGTCCCGCGTCTGTAAGATTATACATATCTTCAGGCCGCAAAACGTTCTCTAAAAGCCCGGCAAGCAAGGCTTTTTTGACCATGGCGGTGGCGCAACGCACGGAATTATGCCAATAAACCGAGCGGTACATCATGTACTTTGAAAAAAGAATAGCCTCTACGCTTGGAATCCCGCGCGAAATAATATCAACACCCCTTTCAACGTGGGGATAGAGCGTTGAAAATATGAAATCTATGTCCTGAGCTCCATATGGAACGCCGCAGCACCGCGCGTCACGGTTCAAATAGTCAAGTTTGTCCGGGTCAAGACAGCCGGAAAGTAGTTTGCGGTAAAAAAGTATCTCGATATCACCGCCTGCATCAATTTTATTATCAACAATAGCGGCACTTATCCGCGGCTCACCACCCGCTGCCTCAATCATCTGGCTTAGCGGCTCCGACTGCATCAGGATGCCAGACAACTCCTCATGGGAGCTTAACGGGAGTTCTTTTAGTGAATGGGCATACGGAAAATGCCCCGCGTCATGCAACAACGCCGCGCAAAACATGGAACGTATCCCCCGAAATGAAAGCCACTCCGACGCGCCGCGTTCGCACAAAATAGAAAGCATACGGCGCGTTAAGTGATACACGCCCAGCGAATGAGCAGCCCTAGTATGCGTCGCGCCCGGATAACAGAAATTCGCCGGCCCCAGCTGCGCTATACGGTGCAAACGTATAAAAACATTGGAGCGCGTAATAGCTTTTAATTCCGGTGTTAAATAGATATGCCCCCAAAGAGTGTCGCGTACTGGTTCCGTGAAACCACCGCCCAATGCGCGGCTTATGCTTTCTTTCACTTTTTTTCGATGACAAACGAGGCAATTGCCGTTCTGCCGCCGACAAACAAGTCGTCGTCTTGCACGCTTAAAAATGTGTCCGCGCTGTTGAACGGAGCCTCTATCGCAACAGTATTCGGAAGTTTAATCCCTATTAATTTTTTTTCGTACTCGTTTTTTGAATTAATTAAAAACAACATCCCGTTATTATTTCCACCGTCCAGCGCCGCGATTTCTCCATCCAACGCTACACTGTAAATCGAACGTGTTTTTACATCATATATCCCTAATCCGCCTTCTCTTTCAAAAACTACTTTGTCGCCATTATCAACAAACATGACGTAAACATTTCGTCTAAGCCCTTCCCCTATAAATTCATGAAAAGTTATACGCCATGACACGCCAAACTGCTCAATAAAAATAAAACGCTGCTTATCCACTCCCGAAACGAGCGCGATTTTTTTGCCGTCTTTCGACAAAGCGCAGCCAAAAATAGCTGTTATTCGCGAGCCGGACGGCTCTGAAAAATAAAGCCTCTTCCCCGCACCGTCAACTAATTCTATTGTGCCATCCAACGTTCCCGCCAAAAAAAGCCCCGCTGCCGCGTCAACGCAGCTTATCGGGGAGGTAAAATCATACGACCATGCTGTTTTTACCGTGCCGGGGGAACCGGACTGAACCATTTCCAACTGCGAAACGGAATTCTGGTCACTGTGGATTATAAAACTTCTTGAATCTAAAAAAAACGGATAGCCGTAAGCATCTTCAATATTAAAAACGTCTTCGTTTCGCGGGCCTTTTACAGAAATAAAATCATCCTGTGCCCCGTACTCCGCCCAAAAATAATCCGACAGCGAGATGTACGCTTTTTTTGTCCGGTTAACGCTAAAACGTCCGTCCTGCGATATATAGCCGAAAGAATCGCCCAGTTCAAACGGGAATATTTGTTCATTCGCGCCGGTTTGTTCATCGTAGCCGTTTTCAATTGACTTTATCCATTTTAAAGACAGCACAGTTTCTTCCGTTACCGGACTTGCCACAGCGAACGCGTAGAGTAACGAGGCTACCGCCGCCAAAGGTATAACGTATTTTTTTTTAATCTGAGCCATACTTCTTAACTATGGTAGCAAATTTTGACTGCCAGTGTTAAGGAGTGCCACACGCCTTGTCTTCAATTCCGCTTTGCTATACAATTTGAACAAATGATAGAGCTTGAAGGCATCCCATCATCAGGCGGGTCGGTTATCGGCAAAGCTTTAGTTTATTTAGAG
>JAIRSB010000027.1 GCA_031255655.1 Spirochaetaceae bacterium
TATGATAATTTTACTAAGCCGGCACCAACGCGCCGGCTTAGTTTTCGCTTATGACGCTTAAACAAAATCGCATAGAGGCGTTAAAACACCGCCGAAAACGCAACACTGCATTTTTCGGCACTTCTTTCTTTAGAGGGTCACCGCGTCAACAAAGATTGCCGTAATGTCGGCAAGAGTACCGGCTGGCGATGTGTCCAAACCTCCAGGGAACGCAACACTGAAAGTAACAGTTCCACCGGAGAGGGTACCACTCGTGATAATCACATTATCGTTGGTAAACCCACTAAGCAAACCTGAAATTCCCAACGTATTTATCACATTACCAATAGAACCAGCCGGGTACCCAGTATCGTCAGCAGCAGTAGTCAAACTTGCGAAACTGCCGGCCTCTTCCGCCTCTTTTACCAATAAAGATGCCGAGCCGACATACGATTCAAACGCAATAGGCACTGATATCGCGGGAGTTACCGGCGAAGCAGTAGGTTCTTTTGAATTAACAATAGAGCTCAGTTCCAAAGCGTATTTCACGCACGGCAACCAGCCTTTGTTAAGATTTGGGGGAGAAACCCATGAAACAACCGCTAAAGAGCCGCTGCTAAGAAAATCGCTGTTAAAGGTATTTCCGTACCACACTTCCGCCACAGTGCCTGCCAAACCAGCCGCATAGCTGCCAGCTATACGCTGCATCTCCGCTCTTATCTCGTCATCGCCGAAGTCAGCCGCGGCCGCCTCCGCGAGACTTTGCGATCCCTCCATCCATGACACAGCAATCGTTCCATATTCGTATTTGTCAATAATATATTTGGCATACGATGTCAAACTGGGTTTTTCTACTCTAAAATTCAGAGTCGCGGTTTCTATAGCTATCGAATCGCGGTCCGAACCGTATAAGGCTTCGGGATATAGTATAAAAGAACAGGTCAAACTATCTGATATAGACGGGAATTCAGCGTTAAAAAAATCTAATGTCATAATATCGCCGTTAGATGTAACCGGCACACTACCCGCAAGGGCAAGGGACTCAATCAGATTTTGCGGCGTAATACCATCGTTATTCGGGCCAACGGTAAATTCCCACTGCTTAGCCGGTTTATTCTGCTGATTTTTGGCGAACCATATATTTCTTCCGCCGTTGTTTAGCACAGCTGTTATCGTACCGGACATAGTACCGCTACCAACAGGGTCAACATAAACAACATTCGAACTCCAATTGATAGGTGCGGGGATAACCGGAAGCGGACCGGACAAAGTGTTAGCTGCTTTTTTCATGAAATCGTTTTCGCATGAGGCGAAAATTGCGGACACTAGGCACAGCGCAAAAGCAAAATTAGTTCCAAATGGTTTCATTGATTTTATCATAAACTATCTCTCCTTCTCTCCTTAGAACGGTACAGAATGGTGCTTTAATTTAACTTTACTACTCATGTCCGGTAAATGTTAATCCGAACATCACTCCAACGCCCAACTGGCCTATCAGAGAATATCGCAAAAACGGCTCGATATAGGTTCTGTCTGAAACTATGCGCACTCCAAACATTCCTCCCGGATTAAAACCAGTATACGCCACATTTTCCATAATGCTGGGAAAGAACGCAAAAGACCCGCCCACGTCAAGCTGTACGAACCAATGCAGCTTGTTTTGCCACAAAAAATAGTAAAACAGTAAATTAGTGAACCGTAAAAAATACCAGCGGACATTCGCCGTAATTTCTAACGCCGATCCGTCACCAATGACATCCTGTCCCAAATCAATACAATACAATGCCCGCGCTCCAATCGACCACATCTCGTTGAAGCGGTAATCCATATTATACACAAGGCCGCCGGCTGCCAATTTTTCCGAATACATATTCACTTCCGGACCTATTCCAAGGGAGATACTAGTTTCCGCCCGGACTCCTACTGTGAAGCATATAATGAAAACTGAAAAAAAACAAACCTTTTTCACATTCCCCCCTGATATATATATCTTATACCATTATCGGCTAAAATAGACTAGTCCTTTAATCTTATTTCACGTCGAATATTGTGCCATCGCGCAGCACGCCGGCGATATGGTCTATGAATTCCCATGAATTCAACGGAACGCACCCGGCGGACACGGCAAGATCGCCTGTCATAAATCCGCTTTCTATTGTTTGCAACGTCGCGCCGCGCAAGTTTTGCGCGAATTCCGCCAGCCGGCCCGTTCCGTCAAGCGCGGCGCGTTTCTCAAGTCCGCCTGCCCACGCGAATATCAGAGCCGCCGGATTAGTGCTCGGTTTTTCGCCTTTCAGATAGCGGTAATAATGCCGCTGCACTGTTCCGTGCGCCGCCTCGTATTCGCAATGGCCTTCCGGCGATACAAGGGTGCTTGTCATCATGGCGAGGCTTCCCGACACGGCGGCTATCATGTCGCTCATCACATCGCCGTCATAGTTTTTGCACGCCCACAAAAAGCCGCCTTCGCTTTTAACGGCACGCGCTACCGCGTCGTCGATGAGCGCGTACTGGTAATCTATGTTTTTTCGGGCGAATTTCTCTTTATATTCCGTTTCGTACATGTCCGCGAATATCTCACGGAATCGGGCGTCGTAGGTCTGTGAAATAGTATCTTTCGCCGCAAACAGCATAGGAAGTCTTTCATCCAGCGCGTACAGGAAACAGGAGCGAGCAAAAGCGCGTATGGAATCGTCGTAGTTGTGTATGCCTTGAACTATGCCGCTTGATTTCATGTCAGCGACAGGTGTCCGCCGTTCGGAACCGTCGTTTCCAGTAAATACTAATTCAACTTTTCCGGGTGTGTCAATCGTCATTTCCGCGTTTTTGTAGACATCGCCGTATGCGTGTCTGCCTATGATTATCGGGTGTTTCCAAGCGGGGATGGCGGGTTTGACGCGCTTGACGTTTATTGGTTTTCTGAAAACTGTGCCGTCCAATATGGAGCGTATGGTCGCGTTGGGGCTTGGCAGTGTGTTTTTAAGCGAATATTCTTTTTTGCGGGCGGAGTTTGCCGTTATTGTGGCACATTTTACGCCTACTCCCAGCCGCATTATGGCGCGTCCGGCTTCGATTGTAACATCGTCGTTGGTTCTGTCGCGGTTTTGTATGCTTAAGTCGTAATATTCTGTTTTCAAATCCACAAAGGGCAGGATTAGTTTTTCTTTTACAAGTTCCCACAGGATATGTGTCATTTCATCGCCGTCTATTTCTACAAGCGGCGTTTTCATGTTAATTTTTTCCATCAAATGTTTCCCGGTTCCTGAAAATAAGTCTTGTGTTTTCTCATATTTGTTTCAAAATGCGGTGTATCGTTTCAATAAGCGCGTTAATATCGTCTGTGTTCGTGTTCCAGCCTATCGAAATCCTGATAGAAGTGGATGCCAAATCGTCGCTGATTCCCATTGATTTGAGTGTTTCATGGTTTTTTGCTTTGCCGGAGCAGGCTGAACCGGTGGATACCGCAAAGCCTTCGTCGTCCAGCGCGCGTACCATGACTTCGCCCGGGATTTTCTCAAACGCCGCTAGTAATATATATGGAGAAAATTTTGCTTCTGAAATATCCGGCGTTTCCGCTGTTCTACATTCGGGCAGTATTGTACATCTGTCAATGGCGCTTAAGGAATTGATTAAATATGACATTTTTTTCGCGGCGTCCGTGTAGTTTTTTCGTATTGACGGTGTTAGTGTTTCCAACACGCGGGCGAAACGAAAAGCACCCGCCGTATTTTCGGTGCCGGGGCGTATTCCGTGTTCTTGCCCGCCGCCTTTATACAATGTCCGCAGCGGGCCGCGCAGATACAAGATGCCGATTCCGCGTGGTCCGCCTATTTTGTGGGCGCTGAAGGATGCGGAATCTATGTCAAAATCATGCAGCGAAAGCGGTAGTTTTCCGAGTGCCTGCGACATATCGCTGTGTATATGCAGTGTTTTCTTGTTTTGACGCGCCGTTTTTACTAATTCACGCAAGTTGGAAACTGCTCCTGTTTCGTTGTTTACGTGCATGAGCGCAAGCATTGTTATGTCCGGGTGTCCGCGCAGAGCTTTTTCTAGGCTGTCCTGTCCTGTTCCGCCGTTCCGGTCAACGTCTATGTAATAGGCGGGAACGCCGGCGCGGGTGAGCGATACGCAGTTCTGTATTATAGAAGGATGTTCGGCTCGCGATGTGAGTACTGCTTGCGGTATGCCGTCGGTGTGTCGGCATAATGTCGAAAATAGGACTATCGCGTTTGATTCGGTTGCCCCTGATGTAAAGTAGATTTCATCCGTGTTCACGCCGAGCGCGGCGGCACAACGTCGACGTGAGTCTTCCAGCGTGGAGCGTGCGGCACGCCCTTCCGTGTAAAGTGAGGAAGGGTTGCCGAAAAGCAGTGTTTCGTCGAACTCGTCTGTTGTTCCGCGCGGCGGCGCAGCCGCCGCCCAATCGAAATAATGCCGGTTTTTGCTCAAGTTACTTTTCAACGGTGACGACGTAAACTACGTTGCCGAAGCCTTTCCGTCCGCGGTATTCATAGTTGATAACTATTGTGTTTGTGTTATTCGGGCCGTCGCTTACTGTTATGTAGGCGTCGACGGGTCTAACTGTAACGCCGCGCATGCGGCGTTTCCAAACGCTGGAATCGCCCGAATTGCTGTCGTTGTAGAATTCGTACTGTTTTGAATTTCTTGGATTTACGCCTGAAAGTTTGAGCGTGAAGCTGCGCACGCCTAATACGGAACTTTGTGTTATATTTACCAAAGGTTCGTAAAGTTTGGTGGTATCCACGCCGGACAGCGAAGCTTTGATGAGTCTTCCTGTTATTTGCTCGTCGGCAAATAATGAGGTCGAACATAAGAGGATTAAACCAGCCAAAAAAGGCATTTTGAGTTTTGTGAGCATGATGATCTCCTGTTGAGTGTTATTGTGTCTATCCGAAAATCCGGACATTTCCAGTTGAATTGTGCTCCGTTTTAACAGCAACGTGGTTTTTCGGCGCTTTTATTAGCAACTGGGACGTTTGTTTTATCGTACTAAAAAAATGTTTGTGTGTTAAGTGTGTTTCACGGCGGGTTATTTTATTCCGTCAAGCGCCGTAAAGGGCGGTTCACACTTCGGACATAAAGGCCCCTGCGCCACCGGTTTACCTGTTTTTCGCGGGGCTATACCTAGCGGAGGGTTGACTGTTGACATTTCGCCTATACCGCCGGGGGGTCGGTACAGGCGTACAATAATAGCTAAACGTACAGAGTGTGCATATTTCGCGGCGTGAAGGCGGCTTTCTTTTTTGCGTGAGACTAAATCAGGACGCGGAATACCGAGCCTTTGCCAATCCCCGCGCTTTCTGCGCTGATGCTCCCCCCGCGCGCGTGGATTATGGCTTCCGCTATCGTAAGCCCTATGCCTGCTCCGCCTGTGCCGCGTCCGCGCGATTTATCGGCGCGGTAAAAGCATTCAAAGATATGGGGGATGTCCTCTGCCGCTATACCGCTTCCCGTGTCGGCAATCGTAACCAGCCAGCGTAAGTCGCCGCCGGCGTCCGCTTCAACCACTTCATCAATGCTGACGGATATGCTCC
>JAIRSB010000071.1 GCA_031255655.1 Spirochaetaceae bacterium
ACCGCGGAAGGAGCGTTGAACCGTCTGGATTATCTCCGCGCCGACGCTTACATAGAAGCGGAATACTGGATATTGGAAAAACTCATGCTCAACTTCCGCCTTTACGACAGCTATTACCAGCGCGACAGAGACGGTTATTCCGCGATAAACGAGCAGTGGATAATAGGAGAACGCTATGAAAACGACAATATAGCTGCGTTCGAAGCTCAGGCGGTCTACGAAGTGTCGCCAAAATTGCTGTTCACAGGTGGAGTCGAGGGGGCGTTCAACAGCACGCAAAAATATAACCTCAGTCGTGATTTCGCGGTGGTGGACAAGGAAGCCGTCTTTTTTCAGTCGGAATACTTTACGATAGACCGCTATTCCGCGGTAGCCGGTTTGCGTGTAGAGCGGAATTCCCAATTCGGTTTCGCGGCGTCGCCGAAACTGTCCGTGATGCGGCATATCAAAGATTTCCGCCTGCTTGCCGGCACAGGATTGGGCTACCGCGCGCCGGATTTCAGCGATATGTACCTGATAAGGGATGACGACGGCGCGGCGCTTGTTTTGGGCAACCCTGATCTCAAACCGGAATACTCGCTGGGTTTTAACGCCGGATTCGAGTACGTTAGGCCAAAAGGATTTTTCCAGCTCAATCTGTACTATAACGAACTTTTTAACGAGATAGGCCGAGTGTTTGTGGAGGCGTCCGGCGATTCACCGGCATATTACGATACGAGAAACATATCCCGTTCCATGCGCGCCGGCCTTGATATGGAAAGCAGGGCGCTGCTGCCGCGCGGAGTATTTGTTTCGGTGGGGTATAGTTGGCTTTTCGCCTATGACCGCAGCGCGAAAACGGAGATATACCCCCAGCCGGATCATACGATCAAGCTGAAATGCGGCCTTGACCTCGCGAAAATCGGCGTTTACACATGGCTGCAAGGACGTTATTTCTCGAAATTCAGAGACCCAACCCGCGCCGACAGCGAAGCACGTTTCATTCTGGATTTCCATTTTTCCGCACCGCTTGGTAAACATTTCAAATTAAATTTCGGAGTTGATAACATCACGGGGGAGACAGACCGCATAGGGCCGGAAACGGCGCAGGTTTTTTCCGTGGGGATAAAGTACGCGCTATAAACATTCAAAACACGGTGTTTTGGATGTTTTAACGGGCTTGCGGCGGGAAACTGGAGTTTTCCGCTGCAAGTCGAATATAAGCGGATTTTCCGCGAATTTTTATATTATTTGGAGGATGTATTCCTATGAGAAAAACAATTTTTGTCTGTTTATCGTTTACTTTCGCTGTCTCGATTTTTTCAGGCTGTGAGCACGGTGCAAAATCCGGCAGTGGGGGGGGGGGGGGCATCATCGTTACAGTCGCGGAAGGTGATTACAAATACTTTTCCCTTGTAAGCGGTGGAGAAGTTACAAAGACCGATACACAAAATTGGGACATCGGCTTTCAACGTCCGCGCACCATCGTTACCAACGGCGGCGACACGGCTATAGAGTTGAGGTCTAGAGGCGAAGGAATGGTTTGGTATACGAACAAAACCGACTTTGACTCGGTTACCTTGTCAGATGCCGTTGGAAGAAGCGAGATTGACCCTGAACTCATGGATTATACTCAGGATAAAAAGAAATATCTTTTTTCTATGAGTAAGCTACAGCATAACACATTGAATGTGATGAATTACACAGGATATAGTGAAGGAAACGGTACTGAGGGAAACCCGTTCAAAACATACACATATACTAAAAAAGAGTTTTATGACGGCAAGAACGGCAGAGCGCCTACTAAAGAGGTTTATATCATCCGGCACGGCGACGGAATTCATCATTCAAAAATACAGGTGTCGCAATATGAATATAACGGTGCCAATACGACGGACTCCTACGTTGTAAAGTACGAAGCCCTGGATTAGTTTTCAAAAGGCCGGCTGACCGCCCGGTTTTCACGCAGACAACGGCTCGGTCTTGCGGTTTCAAACTTAAGCCTTACGAAACCACGTTTTTACATGTTTTTAATTTGCCTCCTAAGATCAGCGGGACGTCTCCATAATTACATGGAAGCGCCCCGCGTTTATTAGCGGCGCGGTGTTAGTCCACTAGGAAATTTCAGATTTTTGACGTATCGTCTATACATGACGATATCAAAACATGTAATCCTGTTAAAAACCGGCATTGTGGTTTCGTTTCTGGCTTTCGCCGCGTTTGCGGCGTCTGCGTGGTATGTTTTCCCGTTTTATCCGGATCTGATAGACTATGAGCAAGCCCCAAGAAATATTCCCGCTTTCATGTCGAGTATTCTGCCGCCTCCTGAGCCTTATACGGCATTCGTTGCGACAGGTCTTTCCGTGCTGTTCGCGCTTGTATCGCAGATTTTATTATTTTATTTTTTTGAAAAAACACAATCAACCGAAATACGCTTTTTGAGCATTTTTTTATTTTCGTTTACTTTTGAGATACTGCGAATTCAGTATCCACTTAAAGAAGCCTTGCAATTGTCAGGATATATCCCTGCGATAACGGCACGTTTACTTATTTTTGGGAGGTTATACGGCACTTTCGCGCTGTTTGTCGCCGGTTTATACGCTTGCGGTTTCAAAATGCGGCGCGAAGAAAATATAATTTTCCCTATGGTCATGATAGCGCTGTTGTTAGCCTTCCGCGCACCGTTCGATATGTTTCGCTACGACACGAATATTTGTCCCGTAATGGTTTTTTCGCACATGTTCCGTGTCGCGAGCGCCGCCATAGTCCTGTTGAGTATGTATTGTTTCATATCCGGTGCGTATACCCGCAATAATCAGGAATACTATTTAATAGCGCCTGGAATACTCGCGGCGGCTGTGGGGCGTTTTCTGTTATTCACAGCTGATACATGGCTGATGCTATTCCCAGCCTTCGCCATTTTGCTTTTCGGCACATGGTTCGCCGGCAGTCAGCTGCGGCGTATGTACTTATGGGCGTAAGTCTGATACCGGCCCTATTCACATTAAATCTGATTTAGCAATGCCTGTCACGCATATAAATAGCAGGCGAGTTTGCTCTATGCGTAACACTGGACTTGTTCGACAACTCGATTGCTTGTCTCCCAAATCATTTTTTATGCGGACAGGGTATTCGTCATTGTGAGGAGTGAAGCGACGAAGCAATCCATCACAATGAGGGCAACTGCCACTATGATGGATTTCTCCGCCCTAAAGGGCTCGCAATTACGCCGTCCTGTCCGCAGTGACGGCCATCCCCGCTTAACATTTCATCCGTGTCTATCCGTGTCGTGTATTATGCGCTATCTGTGATTAAACAACGATGTGGCAAAAGCTGCCAACCGCAAACATCCGCCTGATTGACAAATCCGTAATAATGCTTTAGAAGTAGTTACTATGCGCGCGCGCCACTTTATAATCGCCCTCTATTCATTATTTGTTCTTGCCCTCTGCGCTGGCGAAAAACCCCTGATATTCATCGAAGCTCTGGACATGAGTTCCGCAGACAGTATTGTCATAAACAACATCGATGATTTTGAAGACATTATTAAAAAAAACAAAGTCGACACCGTCTTTTATACTGGGGAATACTTCATAGCCCAGATAAATTCCGTGCTCTATTCTCATGTGTCGCGCGGCTACAAGAGCTTTCGCGAATATCGTGAAGGCAGGCTGGAAAATCCCGAAAGCTGGTCTATCTTTAAGCCGGGCTATTCAAACTAAAATCTAAAAACAAGGGGAATATATTTTATGAAATTTATAAAACATTTTGTAAATAAAGTCCCGTTCCTTCTTAGTGTACTTATAAGCGTAGGTTTGTTTTTTTCTTTTTTTACGTCAGCTTTTTTGCACCGGAGCATAAATGACATTCTATACCTTGTACTTTTTCTGCTGACGCTTGTCAGCATGATACTGGGCTTTATAAACAATAAAAGAATTGCGACACTCACAAAAAGTGCGGAAGCTGCCAGTAAGGCAAAAAGCGATTTCCTTGCTAACATGAGCCACGAGATACGAACGCCTATGAATGTAATTATCGGGCTTTCGGAACTTATGCCGCTGGATAATCTTACCAGTACCCAGAAAAATTATTTAGACGATATACGAAAAATGTCCAAAGCCCTGCTGGGAATAATCAACGATATATTGGATTTTTCGAAAATCGAAGCCGGTAAAATGGAAATTGTTCCTGTTCATTTTAATTTAACGCGCTTTTACAAAGAAATTGTTTCCATGTTTGGTTTTATAGCTTCCAGCAAGGCAATTGAGTTCAAATCATCTATAGACAGTGCTCTGCCTGCTGTAATATACGGCGACGAAATACGCATCCGCCAAAT
>JAIRSB010000143.1 GCA_031255655.1 Spirochaetaceae bacterium
AAAGTACGCAATAAATTTCCGCACTTTCCGGCAAGCGCGGCGGCGGAGAAAAAGACGAAAAACAGCGCGGCTCTGATAAAAAGTCCGTTTGTAAAAAGCATCGCCGCCGACATGAAAACACCAGCGAAAAAAAGCGGCTCAGGCGGCAGCTTTTCCGTGTCAAACAGGACTTTTTTGCTACTGCCAGCTGTCCGCGCCCGCGGCGGGGTAAAGTCCGCGTCCTCCTCCACCGCATCGCCCCGGTACCAGCGTGATTCTGCCGCGAAACGCTCGCAAAATAGACCCAAAGCCGCCCCGCTTACGATACCCATGCCAAGAACCGGCGGGACGATGTACATCGCGCCCGGCCCCAGTATGAACAGACGGGCAAGCGTTATTTGGATGATGTTTGAAACAACAGCGCCGGAAACGCTTATTCCAACAAGGCTGATATATTTTTCGGGCGCGGCGAGGCGGAGAACATACATAACGGACGCGGAAAACGCCGTCCCCGACAGTGAAAGCAAAAACACATACGAAAAAAGCGTGCCGGATATAAAAGCCTGACCAAAAATCTTGACAAGAACGAGTGTAAAAAAAGCGGAAGGCGGAAGGCGCAGCGCAAGCAAGAGCGGCGCATTCGCAAGCCCCAGCCGTATGAACGGCAGGGGCTTAGGCAGCATGTATTCAACAACAGAAAGGAATAAACACAACGCACCCAAAACCGGAAGACTTTCGGCCTCTTTTCGCACTTCCCAAGTGTTTTTAGCGTCGTCCATTCGCAGTGCCTACCAAACAACCGCGTCTACGCCGTCAGACGAGGCAGAAACCGCGCCCTCGACAACTGTCATCACTTGATTCGGCAGACAAGCTATCCATTGCCCGCGTTTCCTAACCGGAGGAGCGGCGACGCAAAGCTGATTCCGGCACGGCGAGGACACAATACGAGCCTGTCCGCCGGAAATGCCAACGATAGTATCACCCAAAGGACCCGTTACGCACACCGTTTCGGCGGAGGAAAGAGGATAACGCCAGCGGCCTCCATCGCCGCTTACAAACACATAATCCGCGCCCGCCTGCCCGCCATAAACCCAAAACGCCGACAGCACGAAAAGCGAGCAGGCCGCAAGAAAAACCGCGTAATCCAGCGTTTTGAGCCGCGTGTGCGAAAAAAAATTGCTGGACGTGGAGGCTGCCCCCTAAACGCCCATTACGGAAGTAACTCCGGGGATCTTTTCTTTAAGGTAGTTTTCTATGCCGTTTTTCAAGGTCATCTGCGCATGCGGGCAGCAGCCGCACGCGCCCGTTAATTTAAGTGACACCGTTCCGTCTTCCGCAAGCGATACAAATTCCACATCGCCGCCATCCGCCTGTAACGAAGGACGCACACTGTCCAGCGCTATTTTAATTTGCTCTTCCATAAAAGCTCATCTCCTAATAAAGTCTAGCCAGTCCAAAACCAGTATGGCTCTAAACTAGTCTTACTGGCAGTGTATACGATAGCTGCGCGTTTATACGAGAGGGCAAACGCCGCTATACCCATTTTTGCCTCACTGTGTTAAACTTCCCTACTGACGCGCCAAAAACCTAAACCGCTTAAGGCGCATCAATTGGTGAGAGTAAAGGAGTTTTGCTATGGCGGATACGAAACGAAAAGTGCGTATTTTTGATACGACGCTGCGTGACGGCGAACAGTCACCCGGCTGTTCAATGAATGTCGCGGAAAAAATCGAAGTTGCTAAACGGCTCGAACTGCTTAATGTCGATATAATTGAGGCAGGCTATCCTGCCTCCAGTCCGGGAGACCTTGAGTCGGTTAAAACGATTGCCGGCATAATCAAACAAAGCTCTGTGGCAGGCCTCTGCCGCGCACTTGAAAAAGACATAGACTCGGCGCGGGAAGCGTTAAAAAACGCTGTAAGTCCACGAGTACACATATTTTTGGCAACTAGCCCGATACACATGGAACACAAACTAAGAATGACGCCGGAACAAGTGTTCGAGCGGGCTGTTAGCGCGGTAAAGTACGCAAAAAACTTCTGTTCCGATGTAGAATTTTCCGCCGAAGACGCCTTTCGCAGTGATCCTGATTTTGTCTGCAAAGTCTTTTCGGCTGTCATAGCGGCGGGGGCATCTACCGTCAACTTTCCAGACACAGTGGGCTACGCTATGCCGCGTGAATTCGGCGAGCGGGTACGCTATATCATGTCTCACACGGATGGCATGGAAAAAGCCGTTTTCTCCGTCCACTGCCATAACGATTTGGGGCTAGCCGCCGCCAACAGCCTGGCGGCGATTGAAGCCGGCGCGGGACAGGCCGAATGTACAATAAACGGCATAGGCGAACGGGCCGGTAACGCTTCTTTGGAAGAGATTGTGATGGCTCTTAGAGTGCGCAAGGATTATTTTGACGCGGATACGCGGATAGACAGCGCGCAGATTTATCCGGCAAGCAGGCTGGTATCACAGGTTACCGGAGTTAAAGTGCAGCCAAACAAGGCGATTGTCGGCGAAAACGCCTTCGCACACGAAGCCGGCATACATCAGCACGGTGTGCTGGCAAATCCGGCAACCTACGAGATTATGACGCCGGAATCCGTAGGGATAAGCAAAAAAGAGCTTGTGCTCGGCAAACACTCCGGCAAACACGCCTTGAACGAGCGGCTTACGGAACTGGGTTTCAAACTCGAAGGCAGGGAACTGGACGATGTTTTTGCGAGATTCAAGGCGCTTGCAGACAACAAAAAGACTGTTTCAGACCGCGATATAGAGGCCCTGGTGATAGGGACGGCGGGCGCGGTTCCTGAAAAATGGAAGCTGGACCGCTGGGTCATAAACGCGGGGTCTTCCGTGTCGGCAACCAGCGCGATACGGCTTGAGGCGGAGGACGGCGGAATGCGCGAGGCGGTTCACTTTGGGAACGGCTGCATAGACGCGGCTTTTAACGCCATAAACAAGTTAATCGGTAAAGAAGTATCGCTGGAAATGTTTGAACTGGGGGCGATTACGGGGGACGCGGACGCGCAGGGCGAGGCTATGGTCAAGATTTCGTACGGAGACAGGCTGTGGAACGGGCGCGGAGTGTCCACGAACATAATCGAATCGGCTATAAAAGCGTATGTATCGGCTATCAACTCAATGGAAGCCGAAGCCCGCCCGCCGCAGGCAACTTGAACTCCCGCGCGGCGGATGGATAAAAAACGGCACAAAGCATCGGGTATATACAGACAGAGCATTTGTCATTGCAAGACACTTTCTCTTACCATTGTGATTCTGTCAGGGTGAAGCAGTCCAGCGGGAGAAGTACCTCCGACATAACCATAAAGATAAAAATAGTATCTCTGAACTGGATTTATTTTTATGGCGCACTTATCACAAAGCCGTCGCTCGTCGTCGCTATAAACTGCGTGGTGGAAGACTTCATGCTGACGGATATTAGGCTTGTCGTATTATTATCGAATTTAAGCAAACTATCCGACGGCGGTGTTACTTTGAAATTCTGAAAATATACAGTTTCATACCGGCCGGCATCGTCAACTTTTAAGGTTAGAAAAAAGCGCGTCGCCGTATCAAGATATAATATATCGTTAATCTGATGATCACAAGACGATTTGGCGGTCATTTCTAAATCGCTGTATTCGTATAGGCATCCCCCCGCACCACCGATTAAAAATAAGGTAGAGTAAGACGAGGACGGCGGCAATGAGAGCTTATCAAACGACGTTACCGCGAACAATTCAGGAATGCTATCGTTATTAACAGTGTCCATTTCCGTTATTTTCCACGAATCACCACCGGAGGTTTTGCCGCTTATGACAACGCCGTTTCCTCCATTATTACAGCCGACAATGATAAATTCGTCGTTATCGTAAGCTATATCCCTGAGTTTATAGACTAATTTTTTGTCAAAAGTAACCGGCATCCAATTTTTCCCATCAGTTGATTTCAGTACGACGGAGCCATCACCAACAGCGTAAAAACTGTTATCCAAAAATCGTATCCGGTTTATGACGCTATTGACCTGCCAGCCGCCAGCCAGTTGCCAATTGTCGCAATAGTCGGTGGAATATAATAATTTAGTCCCGTCGTAACTGACTGCCGAGAATATGTCATAATTATTCACCTTACCATGCGCAATGCTTTTTATTCTGATGTTTTCATCACCAAAAAATTCCCAGCCGTTATTAAGAACGGGCTTTCCTGTAATCGCGTCATCGCTCTCGTCTTCACTGCCGCCGGAGGACGATGTGATGTTTACAACGGCCGTACCAAATGTCTCATCATCAATCTTCGCGAGCACGTTTATCATCTCCGCGGTTTCATCGTTTCCTATTGTCAAAAGTCCGCCTTCGTTGATATCGGTAGCTTCGCTTTGCTTTCCTGTGACTGACCATTCTACGTTATTCACCACACTCCCATCAGACGACCTCGCAGCAAACTGCCGCATCCCTCCTTTTGGCAAATCAACGATGGAAGGTTCAACCGAAAGTCCGTAATTAAGGGGATAAGACTCGGGGGCGTCCTCAATGTCCTGAAAGCTCATATCGGACGGCAGTATCGTAACAAATGCCGTTCTAGTTTTACCTTCTGCTACCGCTTTAACCGTTATCGTTCCAGAGGCGGTTTCACCAACCGTCAACAATCCGCTGGAAGTACCTATGCGGCTGTCCTCAATGGCTTCGCCTTCTATACTCCATTCCGCTTCGACAATTCCCCCACCCCCCCCGACTTTTGCTGTAAACTGTTGTTTTCCGCCCGCTTTTACGGATATTTGCGCGGGATGTATGGTCAAATTATCAGCTGGCGGATTATTACCAGTCTGATCGCCGCCGCCGCTGTTCGTGCCGCCGCCCTTATCCGGACCACCGATTTTCCCAATGTTGATTTCTTCATCGCCGTCATCATCGGGCTGCTCGCAACCAGCGAAGCCAAAAAGCAGTATGAACGCCGCGGCTACGGCGCAAAGTTTTAGTCCGCGACGCGGTTTCCTTTGCGCGGACGCGGTGAGAAAAGAAAATGAAAACTGATGTGTTCTCATAAATGTGCCTCCAGTTTGTACAATTATTTCAGCTTTACGCATAAATTTACGCGCAGGTTTACGAGCAAGGTATTTAACTCAACATATTATAAGCCTCTTCCATGTAAATATCAAGTATTTTTAGGGCTAAAAGGGTGTATCTGCGGGCTTTGCGGGTGTGAAATAAAAAGACAGGGCAAAGCGTTATTGTCGCACTCCACCCCGTCTTACGGAGGATATTTTATATTAATTTGTTGATATTACTTTGCCTTCACTCGTCGTTGCGATGAATTTGTTACTGTCTTCGATGTATATCATGCTTGCTATATGACCATGACCTTCGGTGTTGTACCGATCCTCTTGCCAATTCCATGTTTCACCGTTTAATTCATGATATATAACACCATTGGCGACGGTAAAGAATTTGTCATTAACAAACAATATGTCGCTTATACCTCTTTGCGATTCTAAATAGCTATCGTTTTTATTTGCAGTA
>JAIRSB010000201.1 GCA_031255655.1 Spirochaetaceae bacterium
TGAGAATGTTAGAAAGTTTAACGAGACGTTTTGTTATGCCGGTATGGTTCATCAGATTTCCGGCGAAAACAAACAGCGGTATCGCCAGCAGCGTAAAACTCTGAGTGGAACTCGTTACCCTTTGCACGATTATCGAGAATGGGACATCTGGAGTTACGAAAAAAAACACCATACCGGCGAAGCCTATCGCGAATGCTACCGGCATACCGAATATAAGCAGCAGCAAGAATACTATTATTACAACGCCCATCAGATTGCCTCCTTGCTTTCAACTGTAATGCGCTTGTCTTTCCAGTGCGAAACCAGTTTCAGAATTATCGTTATTATAAGGAGAACAGCCCCCACCGGCGCGCTTATCGCGGCCCATGAATAGCTTATGCCCAGCGTTTGAAACAGGCGTTTGGAACCTTCTATTGCCAGCGGTATTCCGAAGCGCACCAAAACGCACAAAAAGCCGATGGACAAAACGTACATAAAATAGTACAGGAACTTCTGCACTGCTTCCGGCAGTTTCATTACCAGCATATCTACCCGCACAAAGTCCGCTTTTCGCAGGGCGATGTCCGCGCCAAGAAAGACGACCCACGCGAACAGCAGCAGCGAAACATCTATTGCCCAGTTGAGCGGGTGTTTTAGCCCGCGCGCTATGGCGGATATGAATACTAGAAAAGTAATTACAGCGATGAATAATGAAACTAAAAATTCTTCCAACTTACAAAAATATTTGTATAACGTTTTTATTATTTCCATAAGATTTCCTCTATAATATAAAAATAAAAACCCTTAAAATAAAATTGTCCGAAAACTCTGTTTTCGGACAATTTCCAGCCGCAAACAGCAAATTGCTCACGTTCTGCAAGAGCCGCGCTGCTTATGCTGTTATACAAAGAAGAGTTGTTTAGAAACTTCAGTTTCTAAACAACAAGCGCTAGAAACAGCAAAATGCTTTGCATTTTGCGAGACTTGGGAGACAACTAACCGAGTTGTCGAACAAGTCCAGAATTATTTTTTTCCTATTTCTTGCCAAATTTGATCGCGCAAATCGGAAAAACCAAGCTCCCTATAAGCGGCTTCGGCAGCGCGCTTAAAAGCTTCTTTATCGGAGTCGACAATTGTCATGCCCCTCGCCGCCATATCTCTTTCAAGTTCAAGAGAGGTAAATTCAACCTGCGCAGCGTTTGTGTATGCTGCCGCGTTACATTCGTCAACAAGAACCTTTTGCAAATGTTCCGGCAGCGAGGCAAACCATTTTTCTCCGGCAATGATAAAGTTCGCGAGCTGAAAATGTTCTGTCTTATCCAAATACTTCAAAAGCTCGTAAACATGCAGGGAGTAACTCGCGGTGTTTTGCGCTTCAACGCCGTCGATTGACTTTGACTGAATCGCGTTATACGAATCGTTCCAGCCCATAGCGATTGGCGTCGCGCCCATAGCCTCTACCGATTTTGCCCATACCGGCGCTCCGGGCGTCCTTATGCGCTGGCCTTTCAAATCAGCAGGCAGATTTACCGGTACATTCGTCAGGAAATTGCGGGGGCCGTCGTACCAGTTCGCCGAAATCATGCGGATTCCGTCCTATTCTGCGAGCTGTTTCATCCATCCCTCAAAAATGGGTGTTTCGGTTATTTTCCGTAATTCCGCGTAATTATCGGCTATGTAAGGCATCCCTATAATTCCTATGTCTTTCACATAGTTCGACATACGCCCGCCGTCCGTCAAAACCGCTACGTTAGCCCCCTGTATCGCCTGCTCTATCACGTCCTCATCGCTGCCTAGCTGCGCTGACGGATAAACTTCAATTGTCAGAACGCCTTCCGTTTTCGCTTTCACTTTGTCGGCCCATTCATTGAAGCCTTGCACCATAACACTGTCCGGTGCAAGCTGGGTCGACATCTTCAAAATATACTTTCTCGTACCGTCTTTCTTCGCGCACCCTGTCGTAAACAGGAAGCATGCCGCGAGCGTGGCCAGTATCGCCGCGTTCAAAAATCGTGTTCTTTTCATTCTAATCCCTCCAAGAATTTGGTTAGATTGTGAACTTGAAAGACGGTCAAACGTCCGCCAAACAAGTTCGATGTGTTTTTCGGAAAATCCGAAAACCGCGCCAGTTAAACAAAGCGCATATTGTTTGAAATTTTAGAATGGTATACGCGATAGCGCAAGAAAAAAATTAAATCTCCCGTGCGAAAGCCGCGGGTATAGTGCTTCATCAAAAAATATAAAAGACTTAGGCGCGAGTAGAATATAAACGAATTGTGAGGCATTTCTCAAGACAGCCGTCATTGCGAGGCGGCAGCATGGATGAAAAGGAGGGCGACGGCACGGGAGCCAAGTCCCCCACCCGCCTAAGCGATCCAGACAAGATACTCCTTTACTCTGGATTGCCCCGCTCGGTATTATGCTTGTTGGTATTTTACAAGTTGAAGCACTACAATTGAATTCAGATTGCTGAATCAAGAAATAAAGCTATTGACTCTTTTTTGCGGCTTCCGGTATGATTAAATACGATCGCTTAAAAGCGAACGTCCACGGGGGTGCTCCGGTTTCGACTGGTATGGTTCGGGGTGCGGGACGCAGGTGGAGCGCCAACTCCTAAACTGGCAAAACATTTAATTGCCGACAACGACAATTACGGCTACGCTTTAGCAGCGTAATCGCGTGGCTCCGCCCCGCCGCTCTGAGGGACGGAAGCCGCGTCGCAAACAGAGCTGGCCAAACAAGGTTTTCGGACCTTGCGCGGTAAGACTTTTCCGAAATAAGGACGCTCCGCCTGCCGCGAAGCCAAGGGCGCCCCGACAAATTGATACGCGGCTAAACCTGTAGAATTCCGTATTTCGCGTATTAGGACGCGGGTTCGACTCCCGCCATCTCCAGCGCTTCGGTAAAAACAGCCTGCCGCGCGCGGGCGGCGGAAAGCGGGAATAAACGTCTGCTAGGGGCGTTGACATTTTTTTTGAAAGAAACTAGACTGAAAAAGTTGTATTCACACGGTAAAACGGCAGGTACAACGAATTGCGGGTTCGCGTACAAATTTCGGCGCGTGCCTTTGAACAAACGTTAGTAGTTTTATTTAGGAGTGTTTTTTTATACATGCCCACGATTAATCAACTGGTTCGTTTTGGCCGGCAGCAGGTAACGTCAAAGACGAAATCTCCGGCATTGCAGTCATGTCCGCAGAAACGCGGCGTCTGTACCCGTGTAATGGTTGTTTCCCCTAAAAAACCGAATTCGGCAATGCGTAAAGTGGCGCGTGTGCGCCTTTCTCACGGAACGGAAGTTACCGCGTACATACCCGGTATTGGACATAATTTGCAGGAACACTCGGTTGTTCTTGTGCGCGGCGGGCGCGTTAAAGACCTTCCCGGCGTGCGCTATCATATAATCCGCGGCGTTAAAGATACGCTGGGCGTTACAGACCGCAAACGCGGACGTTCAAAGTACGGCGCGAAGCGCCCGAAGGCTTAAGGTGCAATCATGGGAAGAAAAAAGAAGTCTATAGACCGCGGTATTTTGCCGGATCCTAAGTATAACAGTGTTGTCGTGTCAAAATTCGTCAACCGGATGATGTGGGAAGGTAAACGCTCTGTCAGCCTCGGCATAGTTCACGGTGCGTTTGAAACTTTGCGTACAAAAACCGATAAAGAGCCTCTAGAAGTTTTTCTCAAAGCTATTGATAATGTAAAGCCTGTGGTTGAAGTTAAATCCAGGCGTGTTGGCGGCGCGACATATCAAGTTCCGGTCGAAATCCGTGAATCGCGCCGCGAGGCGCTGGGTATGCGCTGGATAATAAACGCTGCCCGTAAACGTGTTGGGCGCGGTATGGACGAAAGACTCGCGACAGAGTTACTGGATGCTTTCAATGGCACGGGTTCCGCTTTCAAAAAGAAAGAAGAAACCCACAAAATGGCGGAGGCAAATAAAGCCTTTACGCATTATCGCTGGTAAAGGGATTGACTTTTTTTTCACGTTGTATTTCAATAGAAAGACGCTCGGCGTGAATGCACTAAAAACGCTAAATAAAACCACGTTTTTAGAGTGCGATATGCGAATGCGCGGCATTCGTTATAATCCAAACCGATCATCAAAGGCGGCGCCTTTGGCGGGATAGGTGGACACGATAATTAGGAGTTTTCGCTTTCATAAGCGGATGCGCTCCACTCTTGTTTTGTCCCCTAAAATATAATCAACCGACTGTTATGGCTGCGGCTCGTCAGTTGGTGTTATACATCTGTTTAGGCGGTTTGTAGCCGGAACGGATGGAGGCTTGCGTAGCTTTTATCGCTATGCTAGACTCCAAAAATGTAAATTACGGTGTGCCCGGAAAATATAAGGAGTAGCACGATATGGCAAAAGATAAGTTCAATAGAACTAAAGTACACATGAATGTCGGAACGATAGGACACGTTGACCATGGAAAAACGACGTTGTCTGCCGCGATTACCATGCACTGTGGAAAGAAGTATGGTGATAAAGTCATGAAATACGATGAGATCGACAACGCGCCGGAAGAGAAGGCTCGCGGTATCACGATCAATACGCGGCATCTTGAATACCAGTCTGAAAAGCGGCACTATGCCCATATCGACTGCCCCGGCCACGCCGACTATATCAAAAACATGATAACCGGCGCGGCGCAGATGGACGGCGCGGTACTGGTCGTTTCGGCGCCCGATTCGGTTATGCCCCAGACCCGCGAGCACATAATCCTCGCTCGTCAGGTAGGTGTTCCGAGCATGATTGTATTCCTTAATAAAATCGATCAGCTGGAAGATCCGGAACTGATTGACTTGGTTGAGGAAGAAGTGCGCGATGTGCTTACCGCGAACGGTTTCCCCGGGAAAGATATTCCGATAATCAAAGGTTCTGCGTTCAAAGCCATGTCTGAGCCGGACAATGCCGACGCTATAAAATGTATCGACGACCTGCTTGATGCTATGGACAACTACTTCCCGGACCCCGTCCGCGATATAGACAAGCCTTTCCTTATGCCCATAGAAGACGTATTCACGATTCAGGGGCGTGGTACCGTCGTTACCGGCAAAGTGGAACGCGGCGTTGTCAAACTGAATGAGGAAATCGAGATTGTTGGCATAAGGCCGACTAAGAAGACTGTCATAACGGGCATCGAAATGTTTAACAAACTGCTTGATGAAGGACAGTCCGGCGACAATATCGGCGCGTTGTTGCGCGGTATAGACAAAAAAGACGTTGAGCGTGGGCAAGTTTTGGCGAAACCCGGTTCAATAACCCCGCACAGCAAGTTCAAAGGTCAGATATACTGCCTTTCGCAGGATGAAGGCGGACGTAAAACGCCGTTCTTCACCGGATACCGGCCTCAATTCTATTTTCGTACGACCGATATTACCGGAACGGTTACGCTTCCCGGCGAGTCCAAGCCCGGCGAGAAGATGGTCATGCCTGGTGATAATACTGAGATTATGGGTGAGCTTATTCATCCTATAGCTATGGAAAAAGGTCTGCGCTTTGCTATTCGTGAAGGTGGAAAAACCGTTGCTTCAGGACAGGTTGTCGAGATTTTAGAATAGGAAATAAGACGGCAGGGTTCACTTGCCGTCTTGCCTTCCGGAGGAAAGATGACGAAGGAGCGGATTCGCGTAAAGTTGCGTGGTTTTGACGTTGAGTTGATAGATCAAAGTGCTAAGTCGATAGTAACGACTGTGGTGAAAGCAGGAGCCAAAATCACGGGGCCGATACCGCTTCCCACTCGTATAAATAAAATTACGGTGCTTCGTTCTCCCCATGTAAACAAGAAATCCCGTGAGCAGTTTGAGATGCGTACGCATAAACGCCTGATTGACATCATAGAGCCATCGACTGACGTGATGGATTCTCTTATGAAACTTGAACTTCCCGCTGGCGTGGATGTGGAGATAAAACAATAAGCCGGTTTTAGAGCTTTACGTGAATGTAAAGCAGTTTAATGCCGTGCAGGAGAATACGATGTTAGGGCTTTTGGCCAAAAAAGTGGGTATGACGCAGATTTTTGACGAAGAGGGCGGCCTCATTCCGGTAACGGTATTGCGGATTGATCCTAATGTTGTTGTAGCCCGGAAGAGCGAAAAAGAAAACGGTTACAACGCGGTAATATTAGGGGTTGACGATGTCAAAAAGAACCACGTTACTAAACCCTACGCTGGACAGTTTCCGGAAGGAACTGCTCCAAAGAAACGTGTTAAAGAATTTCGTGATTTTAACAAAGAGTGCGCGGTAGGCGATTCGTTAGGTGTGGAAATTTTGGAAGGATGCCGTTACGTTGACGTTCAAGGCGTTTCAAAAGGCAAAGGTTTTCAGGGCGTTGTCAAACGTTACGGTTTTGGGGGTGGGCGCAAAACGCACGGTTCAAAATTTCATCGTGAGCCGGGTTCCACAGGTCAGTCAACTTATCCACATAAAACATTTAAAAATGTAAAACTTCCCGGCAGAATGGGACGCGAACAGGTTACTACATTAAACATTAAAGTAGTAAGGATTGACGTTGAAAAACGGCTGTTGCTGATAAACGGCT
Source organism: Spirochaetaceae bacterium (assembly GCA_031255655.1). Lineage (GTDB taxonomy): Bacteria > Spirochaetota > Spirochaetia > Treponematales > Breznakiellaceae > JAIRMY01. The sequence continues at coordinate 6,527 of JAIRSB010000201.1, forward strand.
CTGTTCCGGGAATCAATAAAGGACTTGTCGTGGTTCGCGCCGCGGTAAAGAAGCAGAGGGCGTAATGGAAACGGCGGTATATTCAACGGCTGGACAAGAACTGCGTAAGATAGATCTTGATGACGCTGTTTTTGGTCTTAAAGCAAATGAAGCTATTCTTTGGTATGCGATAAATAACGAGCTTGCTAATAAGCGTATAGGTACGGCCTGTACAAAAGGCCGCGGCGAGGTGCACGGCTCGAATACAAAGCCGTATAAGCAAAAAGGCACGGGGCGCGCCCGGCGTGGTGATAAAAAATCGCCGTTATTGGTTGGTGGAGGTACAGTTTTTGGCCCCAAACCGCGCGATTTTTCGTATAAAATGCCCAAAATAGCAAAACGTTTGGCTATAAAAACTGTGTTAAGCCTTAAAGTGCGCACGGATACCTTAAAAATTATCGAAGATTTTGATATCGAAGACGGAAAAACAAAGAAACTGTTTAGTATCCTCAATAATTTTGGTTCGGGGGAACGGACGGTCATTGTTTTGAATGAGAAGGATAGAGAACGGACGGTCTTGTTAAAACGCGCCGGAAGAAATATCCCATGGCTTAGTTTTCTTTCGCCCAACCGCCTGCGTGTGCACGACTTATTTTACGGACGGCGTGTATTTGTACTGGAAACAGCCGTAAAAGAAATAAGCGAATTCTATTCCGCTCACCAGAATAGGCGCAACATTACCGTTGGGGAGACTCCGGCATGAATTACGAACAAATACTGATAAGGCCGGTGCTTTCGGAAAAGACTAACATCCTGCGTGAAAGAGGCTGTTATGTTTTTCAAGTCAATATGAAAGCTAATAAACCGCTTATTAAAGAAGCGGTGAGTAAATTATTCAATGTGCATCCGGTTGCCTGCACGACATCTATCGTGGCGGGTAAACCAAAACGTCAGCGTTATAAAAAGGGCCATACTCCAATGTGGAAAAAGGCCGTTGTAACACTGGCGAAAGATGAAAAAATCGCGTTGTTTGAGGGAGTTTAGGAATGGGTATCAAGACATACAGACCTATTACGCCCGGTATGCGGCAATGGCAAAGCCTTGATTTTTCTGATATTACCGTAGAAAGGCCGGAAAAATCACTCACTCAAGGGCGTTCGGAACGCGCTGGACGTGATTCACGCGGTCGAATCAGTGTGTGGCATAAAGGCGGCGGACATAAAAGGCGTTATCGTTGTATTGATTTTAAGCGGGATAAGATAAATATACCCGGAAAGGTCGCTACGATTGAATATGACCCCAATCGAAGTGCGAATATAGCTTTAATTGTTTACGCTGATGGTGAGAAGCGTTATATTGTAGCGCCTAAAGGTCTGAAAGTAGGTAATAAAATAATAAATGGGCCGAACGCTCCGATAGAGCCGGGAAACGCTATTCCTTTGGAAAATATTCCACTGGGTTTTACTGTTCACAGCATAGAACTTACGCTTGGTAAAGGAGCGCAGCTTGCGCGTTCAGCGGGGACTTCGGCTCTCGTTGCAGCTAAAGAAGGCGACTATGTAACGATAAAGCTGCCTTCCGGCGAAATGCGAATGATATTTAAAAAGTGTTTTGCTGTTATAGGCGTTGTTGGTAACGAGGATCATATGAATGTTTCTTACGGCAAGGCCGGCCGTAAACGCTGGCTTGGCGTGAGGCCGACTGTTCGCGGCATGGTAATGAATCCTGTTGACCACCCGCACGGCGGCGGTGAAGGTAAAAATAAGGGTATACATCCAGTAACTCCATGGGGGCAGCCCACGAAGGGTTATAAAACAAGAGATAAGCATAAGGCTTCCTCGCGCTTTATCGTGAGTCGCAGGAAGAAAAAATAGCACGCATTTAAGGGGTAAAGGTGTCGCGATCAATAAAAAAAGGCCCTTTTATTGAAAAGAGTCTGTACAAAAAGATTTTGGAGATGAGTAAATCGACGGAACGGCGTATGGTTAAAACTTATTCGCGTTGTTCGACCATCATCCCCGAAATGGTGGGCATAACAATCTCGGTTTATAACGGAAAGACATGGGTGCCTGTGTACGTAACCGAGAACCTTGTCGGGCATAAATTGGGTGAATTTTCACCTACGCGGATATTTCGTGGACACGCAGGTTCGGATAAAAAGGCCGGAAAGTCATAGGATGCTAGAATGGTAGATGGTTATAAGGCAATATCAAAGTTTTTAATTTGTTCTCCGTACAAAGTGCGTCCGGTGGCAAATTTGATAAGGCGAAAGATGTATACTGAGGCTCTTTCGATTTTGGAGAATATGCCGCATAAAGGCGCAAAGTTGATACGAAAGACACTCAAGTCGGCAGGCGCGAACGCGCTGAATCTTGACAAGCATCTTGAGGAAGATATGCTCTATGTTAAAGAGATAATGATAGATGACGGCCCGCGTATGAAGCGGCTTTGGTGCAGAGGGCGGGGTAGAGCGGATATGCTTTTGAAACGGCTTTGTCATATAACTGTTGTCGTGGATGTGGCCTAAGGCCGGGAGTGTAATGTGGGACAGAAAGTAAATCCAATAGGACTGCGTATCGGTATAAATCGCACATGGTCGTCTCGCTGGTACGTTGATCCTAAGTCATACGCGGATACTTTGCACGAGGATATTAAGTTGCGCTCTTATATCTCCGCGATGCCGGAGACTAAAGGTGCGGATATAGCGGAATTGGAAATAATACGCCATCCGCAGCGTATAACGATAGTCATTCACACCGCGCGCCCCGGAGTGATTATTGGCGTTAAGGGTGCGAATATTGAAAAAATAGGCTTGGAACTCCAGAAGTTGGTTAGCAAGAAGATCCAGCTCAAAATAAAAGAGGTGCGTAACGCGGATAATAACGCTCAGATCATAGCGCAGAATATAGCACGTCAGCTTCTTGCTCGCAGTTCGTTTCGCAGGACTATGAAGCAGGCTATTAGTAATGCCGTCAAAAAGGGCAATGCGCAGGGTGTTAAGATAAGGCTTTCAGGGCGTCTCGGCGGGGCGGAGATGTCCCGTACGGAAGAGGCGAAGGAAGGACGTATTCCGTTGCACACGCTTAGGGCGGATATCGAATATGGTTTTACTGAGGCGCATACGACTTTCGGAGCTATAGGCGTGAAGGTGTGGGTGTATAACGGCATGAAGTACGGCAAAGAGCAAAAAGAAGACGCGGGAGCTATCGTTCGTAAGCGCCGTGAAAGAACGCCTGTTAAAGACGGGGAATAGGGGTAGACGATGTTAAGTCCGAAACGAGTAAAACACCGCAAGATTCAGCGCGGAAATATGCCGGGTAACGCTACCAGATGTAATACTGTGGCGTTTGGGGAGTATGCTCTTGTCGCGCTGGAACGTATTTGGCTCACTAATCGTCAAATAGAGGCAGCTCGTGTCGCTATGAATCGGCGTATTAAACGCGGCGGTAAGTTGTGGATAAGAATTTTCCCTGATAAGCCGTATACCAAAAAGCCTGCTGATACTCGCATGGGCAAGGGAAAAGGTTCCCCGGAGTACTGGGTGGCGGTTGTAAAACCTGGAACTGTGATGTTCGAGCTTGGAGGTATTGATAAAGAGCTTGCTTCGGCAGCGATGAAGCTTGCGGGCGCGAAACTTCCTATCAAAACGAAATTTGTCGTCCGTAGTGATTTTGAACTCGGCGGATAAGCGTTTGAAAATATGGAGAACGTCATAGGGCTTGTACTGGCTTCGGCGTGAGGAAAAAATGAAGAATTCGTTTAAAAATCTGACTTTTCCTGAACTTAAAGTTAAGCGGGATGAGTTTAACAAGAAGTATTTAGAGCTTCGATTTCAGTTGGTAGTGGGGCATGTTGATAACCCATTGCAAAAGCGGACTATGCGCCGGCAGATTGCGCGGCTTAATACGTTAATCGCTCAGCATGAGGCGGATGCGACAAAAAAATTGCTGGCTACGGGCGCTAAGGTAAAGGAATAAGGAAAAACTGTGTCGGATCAAGTGAAAGTTAAAAGCGGTAAAAAAGAATTTGTCGGATTGGTGAAAAACACAAAGCGTGTTGAAGAAAATGGAAAAATTGTCGGCATGAATAAGACGATAGTGGTTTCCGTTGAAACGATGGCATTGCATCCGCTTTATAAAAAATACGTGCGGAAGGTGAAGCGAATTAAAGCTCATGACGAAGAAAATGCCGCCCGCACAGGTGATAGGGTGCGGGTTAGAGAATGTCGTCCGATCAGTAAAGATAAGTGTTGGAAGCTGGTCGAGATAGTTGAGCAGGCAAAGTAGGGGGCGTTGAAATGGTTCAAGTAGAGACTTTTCTTAATGTTGCCGATAATTCCGGCGCCCGGAGGGTTCAGTGTATTAAGGTGCTGGGCGGTTCAAAACGTCGTTATGCGAGTATTGGCGATATTATTGTTGTAGCAATCAAAGAAACTTTGCCGACTTCCGCGATAAAGAAGGGGACGGTCGAGAAGGCGGTTGTCGTTCGTACACACAAGGAATATAGGCGTCCTGACGGTACGTATATAAGGTTTGACGACAATGCCTGTGTGATAATTGACGCCAACAGAAATCCTAAGGGGAAGCGTATTTTCGGGCCGGTAGCCCGCGAATTGCGGGATAAGGACTATATGAAAATAGTCTCTCTCGCGCCGGAGGTTTTATAGTGGACGCGGGAATTTGCGGTACTTCGTGTTTCGATACATATTCAGATGGGATGTTTATCCGGCACGAATTCCGTAGACTGCCGGAGAATGGCTTGTAAGGAGCGGTAGAATGTCAGTTCAGACTAAAACGCATAAATTTAAGATAAAGAAAGATGATATGGTTGAAGTGATTGCCGGTAAAGAAAAAGGCAAGCGCGGTCGTATTCTGCGTATTCTGCGAGAAAAAGACCGCGTTGTGGTTGACGGCCTTAATTTGGTAAAAAAGGCGCAAAAGCGGCGCAGTCAGAATGATAAGGGTGGTATTATTGAAATTGAAGCCGCTTTGCACACCTCGAATGTTATGATAGTTTGTAAAAAATGCGGGCCTACTCGCATATCGTATAAAGTTGAAGGCATGGCGAAAAAGCGAATTTGCAGAAAATGTGGAGAGGCTTTGTGATGGGCGGAGAAAAGGTGAAAAAAAGCGGCGGTGCGCCGGCTGGAAACAGAAAGGCCGCTTCCGGCAAAAAAGCCGCGGGAACTAAGACTGGTGTAGATTCAAGGCGAACGGGCAGTGTTGCGGCTGGTGAAAATGTCATGCCGAAAGATTATATGCCGCGTTTGAAAAAGAGATATAAAGAGGTTATCGCGCCGGAACTTATAAAAGAGTTTAATTATTCTTCGCCGATGCAGGCGCCGCGGCTTGTCAAAATTGTTGTAAGCATGGGCGTTGGAGAGGCTATATCTAATAAAAAACTGCTTGAGGCCGCTGTCGATGAGCTTACCCTTATAACGGGACAGAAAGCTGTGAAAACCAAGGCACATAAAAGTATAGCGAATTTTAAGGTGCGGGCAGGGCAGGAAATAGGCGCGCGTGTAACTTTGCGCGGAGCTATGATGTACGAATTTTTAGACCGTTTAGTCAACGCGGCTTTGCCGCGTGTCAAGGATTTTCGGGGAATCAGCCAAAACGCTTTTGATGGGCATGGTAACTATGCTATGGGTATAACGGAGCAAATTATCTTTCCTGAGATAGATTTTGACAGAATAGAGCGGATTTCCGGACTCAATATAGTTATCGTTACTAGCGCAAAAACGGACGCTGAAGCTAAGGCTTTCCTTGCTAAGTTCGGTATGCCGTTTCGGAAATAAAGTATAAGGAGCATACATGGCACGAAAGGCAATGATAATTAAGGCGCTTAGGAAGCCAAAATATAGAACTCGTAAAGTCAATAGGTGCAGGATTTGTGGAAGAGCAAGAGGATATTTAGGTAAATTTGAGATGTGCCGCCTTTGTTTTCGGAAATTGGCAAGCGAAGGGCTTATACCCGGCGTTACAAAATCAAGTTGGTAGGAGGAGCGGATGAGTGTTTCTGATCCAGTGGCTGATATGTTGACCAAACTCCGTAATGCCGGGATGGCAAAGCATGAGAAAGTTGACATCACGACATCTAGGCTTAAACTTGAAATAATTAAGATATTAAAGACCGAAGGATATATACGGAATTTTAAAAAAGTAACACAAAGCGGTATCAATATTATCCGTGTGTTTTTGAAATATGATGACGCAACGGTTCCGGTTATTCACGGCATAAAAAAGGTATCTACACCTGGTCGCCGCGTATATACGGGGTACAAGACTATGCCTCGTGTGTTTAACGGATTTGGTACCCTTATCGTTTCTACGTCAAGCGGGGTTACCACAGGAAAAAAAGCTGCTGAAAAAAAGATTGGCGGCGAAATAATTTGTATGGTTTGGTAGGGTTATATGTCGCGTATTGGAAAGATACCGGTTAAAGTTCCGGCAGGCGTTAAAGTTTCCTTTGATAACGATACGATTACTGTGGAAGGGCCTAAGGGCAAGTTGCTGCAGGTTTATCATCCGGTTGTAAACTTTGAAAGTAAAGACGGCGAGATTTTAGTCGGTAGGATAAATGACGAAAAGCAGACGAAGTCTTTTCACGGCTTATACCGAAATTTGCTCAATAATATGGTTATTGGGGTGTCGTCAGGTTTTACAAAAGTTTTAATAATTAATGGCGTTGGATACCGGGCTGAAGTTCAGGGTAAATTGTTGCTCATGAATCTAGGTTTTTCGAATGAAGTATATGTCGGGATACCGGAAGGTCTTGCGTTAAAAGCGGAAGCTAACGGCAGGCTTGAAATAAGCGGAATTGACAAGCAGCGAGTTGGCGAGTTTGCTTCTCAAATACGAAAGCTGCGTGCTCCGGAACCTTACAAGGGGAAGGGGATACGGTATGAGAACGAACGGATAAGGCGGAAAGTCGGTAAGTCCGGTGTTAAATAAAGGTTGAATCATGTTGCGTAAGATGTTGGAAAAAGACAGGAAGCGTTTAAGCCGTAAAATACATATACGGAAGAAACTCACAGGTACGCCGGAAAAACCGCGTATGACGGTAACGCGGAGTAATAAGAATTTATCCATACAGGTGATTGACGATACGAAGGGGCATACGCTTGCTTCTGCTTCAACTTTGGAAAAAGAGTTGAGAGAGATAAAGGCTACGGTTGCCGGCGGAGCCCGGTTGGGTGAGGTTATGGGACAGCGTCTTCTGGAAAGAAATATAAAATCGGTTGTTTTTGATAGAAATGGTTATTTATATCACGGTGTTGTTAAGGCAATGGCGGACGGTGCGCGAAAAACCGGTATACAGTTTTAATTTCCGGTTCCAAAACAGAGTGTTGGAACCGGGAACGCTGTATGGAAAGAATTTTTGGGGGCTGAATGGATCATTCAAGAGATAGAGAGCGCGATAGGAACTCGCAGGAAAAAGAATTTGTAGAGAAGCTGGTCAAGTTGAATAGAACAGCAAAGGTTGTTAAGGGCGGTAGGCGTTTCTCTTTTTCGGCTTTGACTGTTGTTGGCGACCGGAAAGGTAATGTGGGTTATGGTTTTGGCAAAGCGAATGATGTTTCGGAAGCGATTCGCAAGAGTATGGATAAGGCAAAGCGCGGTATGATACGATTGCCGATAAAGCATGGTACGATACCGCATGAAATTCAGGGGACTTTTAAATCTTCGGTGGTGCTGTTGAAACCAGCTTGTTCGGGTACAGGTATTATTGCAGGTGGTCCGGTGCGCGCTATAATGGAAGCCGGCGGTATTACGGATGTGCTTTCAAAATCTATCGGCGCTTCGAGCCAGTATAATGTTGTTAAGGCGACATTTGAGTGTATTAAACAAATGATGGACGCGCGGCTTGTGGCAAAAAACAGAGGTAAGTCGCTCAAGGAATTGTGGGGGTAGACGGATGGCTGATGTTTCAAACGGTAGAATACGGATTCGTCTTGCTCGCAGCACAATAGGAACTCCGCCCAATCAGCGGGCAACTATTCGTTCTTTGGGTTTACGGAAAATAGGTTCAGCGGTCGAACAAGAAGCGAACGGAGTTATCATGGGAATGGTCAAAACGGTTTCCCATCTTGTTAAAGTAGAGAGAATAGGCTGATGCAGGATTTTAACTTACACGCGCCGCGCGGCGCGAATAAACGGAAACGAATAGTTGGCCGTGGGCAAGGATCGGGGCGCGGTACTACGGCGGGTAAAGGCAACAAGGGTCAACAATCCCGGTCGGGCGGTAAGACCTATCTTGGTTTTGAAGGCGGACAGATGCCGCTGTATCGCCGTCTTGCGCACCGTGGATTTTCGAATTATCCGTTCAAAAAAGTTTATCAGGTGATAAATCTTGACGATATTGAAAGCCGCTTTGAAGATGGCGCGTTGGTAAATATTGCCGCGCTGAAGGCCGTTGGGCTTGTTAAATCTAAAGTTCCTGTGAAAATTCTGGGCGATGGAGATTTAACTAAAAAAATAAACTGCGAGATTGAGGCACTTTCCGCTTCCGCTAGGGAAAAAATTCTCAAGGCTGGCGGTAGTGTGAAAGGCGCGTCCGATTCACTAGATAAGGAAGTTTGATGGCTAACCCTTTAGTTGGTAATTTCAGAATACAAGAGCTTCGTGAACGTATCTTTTTTACCGTTGTGATGCTTATCGTTTTCCGGCTGGGGGCCGTGATTCCGGTTCCCGGTGTTAATGTCCGTGAATTGAATGCTTACTTTTTGTCACAGCAGAATTCGGGAAACGCCATCGTGGATTACCTTGATTTTTTTGCGGGCGGTGCTTTTTCTAACTTTTCGGTATTTATGCTTGGTATAATGCCGTATATCTCTATGTCTATCATTATGCAATTATTGCTGATAGTCTTTCCGCGTCTGAAAAAATTATCACAGGAAGAGGGCGGCAGAAAAAAGATACAAACTTATCAGCGTTATGGAACGGTTGTGGTTTGCCTAATCCAATCATACGCGGTTACCCAGTATGCTCAAATTATATCGCGAAGCGTGGAAAATCTTTTGACGATGAATCTTTTGCCGTTCACGTTGCTGGCGATGCTTTCGGTTACGACAGGTACCTTACTCCTTATGTGGATGGGGGAACAGATCACAAAACGAGGTATAGGGAACGGTATATCGCTGTTGATATTTGCCGGTATTGTGGCGCGTCTGCCTGACGCAGTTTGGGAATTGGCAGGCCATGTTGCAAGGGGCGATCTTAATCTTGTGTTTGTCCTTGTAGTTTTTATCATGTTTGTCGCCGTCATCGCGCTTGTTGTGTTTGAACAGCAGGGACAGCGGAAAATTACAGTGCATTACGCGAAGCGTGTTGTCGGCAGAAAAATGTACGGCGCTCAGAATACATATATTCCTTTCAAAATAAATCCGTCAGGGGTTATACCGGTTATTTTCGCGTCATCAATTTTGACTTTCCCGTTGCAGATAGCTTCGACGATTGGCGGTAATGTTCCGTGGCTTGCGGCGCTTTCACGCGCTTTGACGCCCCGCGGAATTTTGTACAATGTATTATATGTTTTACTTATAATATTTTTTGCTTATTTTTATACACAGGTTACATTGAATCCTATTGAGATTGCTAAGAATATACGCGAAAATGGAGGGTCTATCCCTGGTATAAGGACGGAAAAAATTGAGGAGTATCTTACAAAAATATTGAACCGTATAGTGCTTCCGGGTTCTTTATATCTTGCTCTAATCGCTGTAATACCGACAATTATTCAGGTATTATTCAATTTTCCATCGTCCATATCGTATTTAATGGGCGGTACTTCGCTTTTGATATTGGTAGGAGTTGACTTGGATACTATGAGCCAGATCGAGGCTATGTTGAAAATGCACCACCATGAAGGTTTAACTAAGCACGGGCGGTTGCGCGGCAGGAATCTGTAGGGGGAGAAAATGAAAGTTCGAACAAGTGTAAAACCTATCTGCGATAAATGCAAAGTGATAAAGAGGCACGGTATAATCCGTATCATTTGTCAAAATCCAAAGCATAAGCAGAGACAGGGATAGGGGGAATAATGGCTCGTATTGCAGGTGTTGACTTACCTAACAAGCATGTTGATATTGCTTTAACTTATATTTTTGGTATAGGCAGATCGAGCGCGACTGAGATTTGCGAAAAGGCGAATATAGACACAAAACGTTTTATAAACGATCTTTCCGCGGAAGAATTAAATGATTTGCGCCGCTTGATTGAGAACGATTACAAGGTGGAGGGGCGTCTCCGAACAGAAATCGCGTTGAATATCAAGCGACTTATGGATATAGGCTGTTATAGGGGTTTGCGGCACAGAAAAGGTTTACCGCTTCGCGGACAGCGGACTCGTACTAACGCGCGTACTCGTAAAGGCAAAAAGAAAACGGTTGCCGGTAAGAAAAAATAGTTAATTGGATTTATGTATACAATAGGAGGAAGGATGAGCGGAGGACAGTGTGGCTGCTAACGTTAAGAAGAAAAAGGAAAAGAAGTCGGTATATGAGGGTAATGTTTATATACAGGCGACCTTTAATAATACGATTGTAACCATTACCGATTTGATGGGGAACGCTATTTCGTGGGCGAGTTCCGGCGGTCTTGGTTTTAGAGGCGCAAAGAAGTCAACGCCATTTGCCGCGCAGACCGTTACAGAAACAGCCGCTGAGAAGGCTATTCAATCGGGTTTACGGGAAGTTCATGTGTATGTGAAAGGTCCCGGCATGGGTAGAGAATCCGCTATTCGTCAACTTGGTGCGCTTGGGATGAAGGTTAAATCTATAAATGATGTAACCCCGATCCCGCATAATGGATGCAGGCCGCGTAAAACGCGGCGTATCTAAACGAGGGAAATCATGGCAAGATATACCGGTCCGGTTTGTAGGATGTGCCGGACAGAACAAAAGAAATTGATGCTTAAAGGCGCTCGTTGCAGAAGTGATAAATGCGCCATCAACAAGAAGCGCGCGGCTCCTGGAAAAGACCCTAAAGGTAGAATGGCTAAACGTTCTGATTACGCTATACAGTTGCGTGAAAAGCAGAAACTTAAAAGGATTTACGGAATGTTGGAAAAACAGTTTAGTCTGTTTTTTGAGCGCGCACAGCGTATGCCGGGTATTACCGGTGAGAATCTCTTTTTGCTTTTGGAACGGAGGCTGGATAATGTTGTTTACCGTTTGCGTTTCGCCTCAAGCAGGAAAGAGGCGCGTCAGATTGTTTTGCATGGTCATGTTTTAGTAAATGGAGAACGTGTAAACATTCCTTCATATCTTATTAGGACGGGAGATTCTATCGAAATTAAAGATGCAAGCAAGAATTTTGCGCTTATCAAGGATGCTTTGAAAGAGTATGGAAAATCGGGGGTAATGCCGTGGTTGCAGTTAGACCCCGACGCTCTTAAAGGAAAAATATTGGCTTTCCCAAGAAGAAGTGATATAACGGATCTTTCAGATATCAAAGAACAGATGATCGTTGAATATTATTCGAAGTAAGGAGTCTTCATGGCCCGTAGAAATCTTCTTAAAGGTTTCAAGAAACCGAAAGGTAGAACTTTTGAAACTAGCGAGTTAAGAAAGGATTATGGAAAATTTATAGCTTCTCCGTTTGAGCCAGGTTTTGGTACTACTATAGGCAACACTCTGCGCAGAGTGCTTTTGTCATCGATTCAGGGGTATGCGGTTACGGCGGTTAGAATTGTTTCTTACAATTCTGAGGGAGTACAGCACAATATATCAAGCGAGTTTGAGTTAATACCTAACGTTGTTGAGGATACTCTTGAGGTGTTGAATAAACTTAAACTGGTATGTTTTAAGCTGCCGTCCGATCTTGAACAAGATACTATCACGTTTGAATGGTCGGGAAAGCGTGTAATTAAGAGTGATGATTTTGCTAAATCCGGTAAAACTGAAGTGTTGAATCCAGGGCTCCATATTATGACTTTGACGGAAGGCGCCCATATTGAGATGGAATTACAGATTGAACTAGGGCGTGGTTATATTCCGGCGGAGCAGAACGCGCAGCATATTGAGGTTATAGGCACTATTCCTATGGATTCGGTTTTTTCGCCTGTGAAAAAGGTGAAGTATACTGTTGAGCCTGCCAGAATAGGGCAGCGCAGCGATTATGACAAACTCATATTTGAACTATGGACAGATGGAACAATTGAGCCGAATAACGCTTTGATTGAGGCTGCGAAAATAGCGAAAGAGCATTTCGCTTTGTTTGTTAATTTTGACGAAACTTCGTTTAGTGATGATGAAGAGTTGGATGAAGGGGATGAGCGTATCCGGCAATTGATGAGTACTCCTGTTGATGAGCTTGAATTGTCAATTCGCTCGTCTAATTGTCTAAAGGTTGCAAACATAAGAACTATAGGCGAGTTGGTACGAAAGACTGAAGAGGATATAAATCAAACTCGTAATTTTGGGAAGAAATCTTTGCAGGAAATAAAAGAAAAACTGCAAGAATGGGGTTTGACGCTTGGTATAACGAGCCATAGTGAATTAAGAAGCGCGTTGAAAATAGGCGTAAAAAAGGACACCAGTAATGAAACATAGACGTGGTTTTAATCCGCTTGAAAGGATGGCGGCGCATCGTAAGGCTATGGTGCGTAATATGATGACCTCCTTGTTCAATAAGGAGCGTATAAAAACGACAAAGACTAAGGCGCTTGAGGTGAGGCGTTTTGCCGAGAAGCTGATTACTCGCGCAAAGGTTGATTCTGTTCATAATCGGCGTATTGCTTCAGGCCGTCTTTATGATGAAGGGATTGTCGCAAAATTATTCAACGATATAGCCCCGCGTATGAAAGAACGGAACGGAGGTTACACTAGAATCATTAAACTTGGAAAGCGTTACGGCGATGCGGCTGAGGTTGTAATACTGGAATTGGTGGATTATAAACTGGATTCCGAAAAGAATTCCGCCGAATCAGATGCGAAGAAAAAGAAGGGAGAAAAGAATGTCAAAAGCGCATAGGGGAAAGGGAATTCGTGAATTATTTCAGAGGGGCCGGGGTATATGCCCTGTCTGCAAAAGAGATGTTAAAATACTTTATGAACAAGATAAAGACGAAACAAAAGTAAAAATATGTAAGATTTGTAGGGCCGCCGTTAAGCACGGAAAGAAAACTGTATAAATAGGCGGCGGCATAAAGCCTATGCGTTATACTGGTTTGCTCTAATTTTTAAAAACACTGTTGTCAAATGAAGTTATTTTTAATACCCCCTTCGCTCTGCGGCGGGGGTATTTTTTTCCGCATTATTTTTGCCATTACCTATAAGCGCCACGCGCTTTACACCCTCAAATGAGGGCTATATTATTTAAGCATGAAAGGAATAATTCTTGCCGGAGGGGCAGGGACTCGTCTTTTTCCGGTTACAAAGGCGGTGTCTAAACAAATCTTACCGTTGTATGACAAACCGATGATTTATTATCCGCTGTCTACTTTAATGCTGGCCGGAATCCGTGAAATTCTTATTATATCTACACCGCGAGACATCGGTCTGTTTAAAAGTTTATTTTTGGACGGCGGGTGGCTTGGAATGCGATTTGAGTATGCCGTGCAGGAAAGCCCCCGCGGACTTGCCGATGCCTTCATTGTGGGACGGCGTTTTGTGGGCAATGACTCCTGCGCCCTTGTGCTGGGCGATAATGTTTTTTATGGACGCGGCTTCGGAGTAGTATTGAAAAACGCGGCGGCAAAGATTGAACATTCCGGCGGCGGCGTGGTTTTTGCCTACTATGTAAAAGATCCGGTAGGCTTTGGCGTTGTCGAGTTTAACGGAGCCGGGGAAGCGCTTTCCATTGAGGAAAAACCCGCCGTGCCGAAATCGCATTATGTTGTACCCGGACTGTATTTTTACGATAATGACGTACTGGAAATTGCGAAAAATGTACAAGTTTCGGCGCGTGGAGAAATTGAGATTACATCGGTGAATAATGCCTATCTTGAAGCCAAAAAACTTTCTGTTGAGCGTCTGGGACGCGGCATGGCTTGGCTCGATACGGGAACACATGACGGGCTTTTGGAAGCGGCTAATTTCATAGCGACAATTCAGAAACGGCAGGGCCTGTATGTGTCATGCATCGAAGAAATCGCATACCGGAACGGCTGGATAAACGCTGAACACTTAAAGCGACTTGCCGCTTCTCATAAAACGGCGTACGGCGACTATCTTAAGTTCATAGTATCGGAAAGAGAGGCTTTTTAAGCCTGCCTCAAATTTTGTGCGTACTCTTATTTCCGGTAGAGAGAGGATAACTCTCGCTCGGCGCGGCGGCGGACGCTTTTCGGCTGGCTGGCGTCGGTCAGACTTACCAAAAGCGGGATGCCGCGTCCGCTAAGAGGCGGGCCGGAGAAGCGGCACAAACTGCCTATAGACGCGGCAAGATTTGAAAGCAGACGTTCCTGAGAATAGATGTGCGGCATCATGAGGAACTCGGTGAAAACGGCAAACGCGCTGCCGTCGGGGTCAACCCCTATCGCGCCTATCGCTTCAGCGGCGGCGCCTTTTATCCGCACATCCTTTTCTCGCCGGAATAATCCGGCGAGAAAAGGGACGGTTTCACGCGAGCCTATCAGCCCCAGAATACTAATCGCTTTGAGCCGTTGGTCAATGTTTTCGGCCCTAAGTCCGCTGCCGTCAGCTACCCCAATCAGCGTTTCGGTGGACAACGGCTCGGACGCGCCGATATTGCCCTGTCGTACGCGGGCATCAATCGTGTCGAGTATGTCTGATAAAAAGCCTGCCCGTATAATGTTTTGCTCTTTGGCGTCTGGCGGAACCTTCCCCAGTCCGTAATCGCCCGCCGCCTTCAAGCTATAAGAGGCGGCGTTTTGCGAAGCCGCAAGCCTCGTTCCTCCTTCGAGACGGTAAGCGTAGAATATCCAGTCTTTGCCGCAGGAATATAGTACGCCATTTTCGAGGATAGGCACGGTGGAACTGCCTTGCAGCTGCATACTCCATAGCCGCTCGCCCTTCAGATTGTAGCCTTCGCCGCCGTTTTTAGAAAGCAAATATATGCCATCCTCATTCCAAGTGAGTTCGATACCTTGATTTTCGCCCGCCGCCAACGCCGTAGCCGTGCTCCACAAAACGCCCTTTTCCGGCGAAAACAACGCAAGCTCCCCGCCCGTCAGCAAGGCCGCGATTAGTCCGTCCTGTTCCACCGCGGCAAGCGGCGGCTTCGGAAGCCGCGCCAAAAATCCGCGGGCGCTTTTTCCGCCCGAATCCCCATAGCCGGTAATTAACTCCATTAGCCCGTCGGAATACAATGCCGCTATTGCGGCCTTGCCCTCAGCCTTAGGCGTCAACGGCAACAAGGCAAAAGGTATCGCGTCCAGCGGCGCGGAGAGCAGCTGTCCGAAAGCGTCCACCCGTATGAACGCGCCGTCCTCAAGTACGGCGGCGACTCCCCCCGTGCCATCCGGCACGGGGGGAGTCGCCAGCGGGCTTTCGACATTAAGCTGCCAAAGCCGCGTCCCTGTCGCCGTAAAACACAATAGCCTGCCAGATAGAAATATGAATATCCTATCATCCCATCCGGTCAAAGGCGGCGCGGCCATGACCCCTTTAAGATTCGTCTGCCACAAACGCCTGCCCGCGCGGTTTATCGCCAGAAACAATCCGTTTGAGCGGCAAACATAACTCGCGCCGGAGGCGGCGCGAGTTATGAAAGGCTGCAAGCGCCCACCCGCTTTGTATTCCCAAAGAAAAGAGCCGGTAGAACCGAAAGCCTTGATCAACCCGCCTTCGCAGACAATAACTATGGAACCTAGCTGGGCCGCTGGCCTTGCGAGTGCCGCGCCGCCTAAAACCTGCCGCCACAAAAGCTCTGTTTCGTCAAATCCCTGAGCGAAAAGCGCCGCGGGGAGTAAGAATATAAGAATAGCGAACGCCGCTGGTAACGGCCACTTTGAAAACACGCTTTGGTTCACAGACACATCCGTAACAGTAATCCCCACTTAAAAGAACGCCTAAATACCTAAAATTCTTTCGCGGTACTCCGTTCCGGCGTGGTGCAGCGTTTCGGCAGTGCCAAGACCATACAGCCGTGCCTTTTGACGCAAATCGATTGTAAATTGATTCATTGAAAAATGCCGGTAAAGGAATATACTGTTCTTGTCCAAAAGGCCGCTTTGAATTAGATTCTGTATTTCGGCGGTATATGTTCCGAATATACCGCGTTTTTTCATCTCTGAATAGCCTGTTATCCAGATAGGAACACGCAGTGCACGGGAAAAATCCGCCAAAAGACGCGCCATCTCTACCTGAGAATCGCGGATACCTCTCTCTATTTTTTCGCCGCCCAAGGCGCATAAATCCTTTAATCCGGCAGTACGCGGCGTATGCACCGGCGTTTTGTTCAAAATGATTACATTTTTTCTAAAATCGATAGCCAGAGCAGGCTCCTGCCTAAAGAAGTTTTCCGCAATTTTACCGGAAGGCCCCACAAGATAGCGGCGGTTTTCGGCCATCTGCTCGCGCCTGCCCGGATTGTCCCCCACAAGAATAAGCCGAATATCGGCGTCCGCGCCCACCTCGTCAAGAGCGGCGTTATAGACGACAGACGTATCAACACAATAACTGTATCCATCTCGCTCTATCAGAGCCTGCTGGATTTCCCGTAACTCCGGCAGTTGGCGTTGAATAGCCTCCGTGATGGCTCGGAACCTGTCCCTGCATCCGCAAAACGCTTTGTATTCCTGATGATTCACCTGTCAACTCCAGTAGACCGCGCGAAAGTTCGCGTCCGTAACCGCCTCCAACTCGTCCGGTAATTTCGCACGTCCGGCAGTACGGCGCAACTCCGCCGCCTTCTGAATGACCGCCCTTATGTCGGCGTAAGTCGAAAAGGGCTTTCCTCGCGGACTTTGGAACGGCGCGTCAGTCTCGAATAGTAGCTGTTCCGCATCCAGCGCGGTCAATGTGTTCATCGCCGTCTTGTGATTCAGCAGTATGGCGGAACCGAACGAGAAGTAAGCGTTTACACCGCGCTGCAAAATCGTCCGCGCTTCGCCTTCCGTGCCCTGATAAGAGTGAAAAATCACAGCCTTGATACCCTTTAACCGCTTGGCATACACGAAAATCTTGTGCGCGGCACGGCGGACGTGCAGCACAAGCGGCAGATTGTATTTCTCAGCGATATAAAGATGATACTCAAAAAGCTCATCCTGCGCCCTCTCAGTTGTGCGAAAGTCCGCATCGTACAAGTCAAAACCCGTCTCGCCCACCGCGTTTAGGCGCTTTTCGCGGGCAAACTCTTCCAGCGCGGGAAGCGTGTCCCGCGTTATGCCGTCAAAAGCGGCGGACTCAAGCGCAGGCAACTGTGGATGAAGGGCAAAACAAAGAGCCATCGGGAAAAGAGAGGCGGCACGCTCGTTATACAAGAACTCCTCACGCCGCCACGCGCTCGCTGCGCAGGCAATATTGAACTCTCGACGCTCCACCTCCGCGCCTTCATACTTTTGCGCAAGCTCAAACGGGTGAACGTGCGCGTCAGAGGCCACAATTTTCCAAAAACGCGCGTGTTTTTTCTTGGATGGCAACGGCGGCAGCCTTGATTGCCCTGTCGTCGTCCGCGCCTTCGCCGTCAAGTTTAATCCATGTAACGCCCGGCGTATTTTTGAACCAAGTGATTTGTCGCTTTGCGTACCAGCGGCTATGCCGCGCGACGAGATCTTCGACACCTGCAATGTCGTTTGAAAATCCGTAAGTGCCGTCATAATTATCGATGAAAAATTCTTTGTAGCCAATCGCTTTCATTCCGGGGTCGCAGGGCGTGTAATTTTGTGCGAATAAACCCTGTGCTTCTTCGGCGAGTCCGGCTTTGAACATCAAGGCGCAGCGTTCGTTTATACGGCGGTAAAGAGTTTCGCGTTCCCATTCGAGGCCGATAAGCAGAAAGCGGTATTTAGAAGGGCGGCCTTGCGCACGCACCGCAAACGAGCTGGGCGGCTGGCCTGTAATGCGGAGAATTTCTAGGGCGCGAAGCAAACGATAGACATCGTTTGGGTGTATACGCGCCGCACTGCGCGGATCTATGGACTGAAGCTCAGAGCGCAGCGTAGCGCCGCCGCGCTCGTTCAACTCCGCAGACAGTTTTTTACGAACGGCAGCGTTGGACGGCGGCGCTTCCGGCATTCCTTGTATGAAACTTTTTAAGTAAAAACCTGCGCCGCCTGAGATTACGGGCAACAAACCGCGTCCATGTATCGAGTTGCAACAATCCGCGGCAAGACGGATAAACTCGCCCGCACTGTATTGCTCACGAGGATCAAGAATATCGATAAGATGATGCGGCAAAACGGCACGGATTTCCGGCGGCGGCTTAGCCGTCCCTATATCCATGCCGCGGTATACCTGCATAGAGTCCGCGGAAACTATCTCGGCAGACGGTTTTTTACCCGAGGGAAAAAGTTTTTCAAGTAGAGCGGTCTTTCCCGACGCGGTAGGGCCGAACAAAACGAGTACCGGAACTTCCGGCATTCGTTAATAAGGCGTGATGGCGGGGCTTTCCGTATGCGGCGGTGGAAAAACGAATTTTACCTTTCCGGTAAAAATCTGCCTCGCGGCCATGGAAACTACTTTGCCGTCATTGTTTTCCACTTCTTCGCCGCCCAGCTTTGAGAGCTGGTACGAACGCCGTGAAGCGGCGCAGGTTATCTCGTACATATTGCCTTGATATTTAATAAGGGCTTCTAAAGGAAAAATCATTGTTCGAGTGTAGCGCACAGCGTACGGCAGTGTCAATGGCCTGCGTTGCTGAACAGGAATAGCTTTCGGTAACATTTCAAAATGAGGCATTTCAATATCTTGAAAGCCCTCTGTCAGTGTCAGCGGGCAGAGCCTCTGTCTGGATTGTTTCGCTTCGCTCGCAATGACGGGGGCACGGGTGCCGTGCAATTCGTGGACATTCTACTCGCGATTGCGGGGTGGGAAACTGTCCGCGAAACCCTAAAAAAAACGCCGTCTCCCGCCCGCGTATTGCGGGCGGGGGACGGCGTGTGCCGTCAGTTATTTTTAATTATTAGTTCGCGCCGGATTCTGACACTAAGGTAATCATCACCCTGCCGTGTCCGGTATTGTTTCCGCCGCCCACTTTTTTGTCGTTGTTTGACGGAGTGATGGTGTTCTCGATGAACTTCAACCCCTCGCCGGACGTTTTCGCCCACGATGAGCCGCCGCCGCCGCCGGGTAAGTCTCTGACTCCTTCGCTATTATCGGTGGTGCCTCCTCCGCCGCCGTAGTAGCCGCCACCGCCGCCGCCGCCACCACGCTTGCTGCGTCCGCCATTACCACCTGCTCCGAGGCTGCCGTCCGTTCCAGTTGTGATAG
>JAIRSB010000002.1 GCA_031255655.1 Spirochaetaceae bacterium
TTTTTTGTTTCTTTTTTGTTTTTCTTTATAATATTTTTTGTTAATCAGCTGTTGCTGCTGGCACAGGATATTCTTTCAAAAAAAGTTCCGTTCCAGCAGGTCGCGCTGCTTATTGTGTACTGTATTCCCAGTGTTGTCGCCCTCTCTACGCCTTACGCCACGCTGCTTGGCACTTTAATGACTATAGGGCGTATGAATACCGACAACGAAATTCTTGTAATGCTTTCTTCTGGTTTATCATACAAAAATATATTCATCCCGACTCTGCTTGTCGGTATTTTTGTTTCGCTTGTTTCTTTCGGTGTGAATGATGTGCTGCTTCCGGCGGGAACTATCGAATTTTCAAAGTTATACCGGCGTATTATGGCTTCCACTCCGGCTCTGGAATTGGAATCGAATTCTGTTAAGCGTTTCAAAGATACGGTGGTTATTACCGGAAACGTGTTGGGTAATAAGATTTCGGACTTGCTCATACTCGATAAAACGAGTGACGGCGAACGGCGTATTATCATGGCGAAAAACGCGGAGTTTGTTGACGCTGGAGACGAGGGGCTGCGGCTGGATATGGAAAACGCTTTCATCCAATCTACGAAAGAGAGTGTTCACAATGATTATGATTACGCTAAGAGTGGGCAGCTTCGCTACCGGATTGAACAGGATGATTTTATCGTGGCTGTCTCTACGATAGGGCCGCGTGAGATGAGTTCGCGTGATGTGTTGAACGAGATAAAAGATAAGCAAGATACGTTAAATTCAACTCTTTTTGACCGATATAACAGGATGTTGAGTTCCGAGCTTACGCTGGAGAGCGCTTTGCGCGGGGGGGCGAGGGGTCAGTCTTGGCCGCAGATGGGGTCCTATATGCAGAATTTTCTGCGTGAGTATCAATTGACGGCCTCGCTTAAAGCTGACCGGATTCTTTCGATATGGCAGTTGGAATTTTACAAAAAGTTTTCTATTCCGTTCGGCTCGTTATGTTTTATTTTTCTTGCTGTTCCGCTTGGATTGTTGGCGAAAAAGAGCGGGCAGACGGTTGGTTTTATTTTGGGAATTATCATATCTGTCGTGTATTGGGCGCTTCTTTTGGGCGGGCAAAATATGGGTATACGGCTTGGTTATTCCCCGTTTTGGACGATGTGGCTGCCTAACATAATCACGTTTGTAATAGGTGTGATTATGTGTGTTCAAAGGGTTAAGCGATGATTATAGACAGGTATATGGTCAAACAGTTTATTCCCGTGTTTATCTTTTCATCGATTATGTTTATCACGCTGCTTTGTCTTATAGATTTGTTCTTGAACCTTGTACATTATTTGAATTATGAGGCTCCGTTTTCGGATATTATGCGCGCCAGTATTTATTATATTCCAAAAAGTTTTTCACTGGCGCTTCCTATCGCTTTGTTGTTCGCTTCCGCGTATACTTTGGGCGATTTATCGGCGCGTAATGAACTGACTTCTATTGTAACATCGGGGATTCCGTTTTGGCGTTTATCATTTTCGCTCATGGTAATTGGTTTGCTGGCGTCGGTTTTCGCGTTTTTCTTTGAAGATCGTATTGTTGTTCCGACGTTCAAAGAAAAAAATATAATCACGCGCAGGCTGCGCCACCAGAAGCAGCCGGAGCAGAATTCGGATATAGTTGTTAAAACAAGGGATGGAAACCGTATTTATTCTGTCGATTATTATGACAGGGAAAATCAGACGCTTAACGGCGTGAGTATTGTTGAGCGTGATGAAAACGGCAGTTTTGTTTTACAGATACGCGCCGCTGTCGCCCGCTGGAATGGTGACTATTGGGTTTTTAGCGGCGCGTATATTTACGAGTGGGAAAATCGTTTGCTTCGTGTTCATGATTTGCCTGAGCTTACGGATTATACTGAAGCGCCTGAGATATTCAGCAGAAGTTCTGTTGACGCTTCGGATTTATCGGCGCGGGACGCCGCGCTGCTGGTTAGGGATTTGCGTTTATCCGGTCTGCCTTATGTGAGTGCTCAGGCTGATTATTATCACCGTTTTTCTTTTTCGGCGGTGTCTTTCATCGTAATAATTCTTTCTATTTCGATGGGGGGGCGGTTTAGAAAAAATATCATGCTGATGAGTCTTTTAACTAGTCTGTCTGTGGCTGTCGTGTTTTACATAATGGAAATGCTAAGTATGATGATGGCGAAGCTGGGTTATATAAAGCCTGTGCTGGGGGCATGGTTTCCGGTGGTATTCTTTTCGATATTGGGATTAACGATGGTCGTACACGCTAAAACGTAACGCAAATTAAAAAACGTGATTAGTGGTTTCGCCGCCGTTTGGGGGAGATATGTTTGCTATCAGGAATGTGGACGCGGGTTCAAAGGCGCGGACGGGGACATTGGCGCTTCCGCACGGCGAGGTGTCCACGCCGGTTTTCATGCCTGTCGGGACGGGCGGTGCTGTTAAGGCGCTTACAAATGACGATCTTTATGAAATAGGTTTTGAAATAATTTTATCAAACACATATCATTTATATTTGAGGCCGGGAACGGAGGTGATAAAGGCGGCGGGCAGTCTGCATGATTTTTCCGGCTGGCGGCGTAATTATTTAACGGATTCGGGTGGTTTTCAGATATTCTCGTTGTCCGCTCTTCGTAAAATAAGTGAAGCGGGTGTCAAATTCCGTTCCCACATAGACGGAAGTGAGCATCTTTTATCGCCGGAAATGGTTGTGGATATTCAAGCGGCTCTAAACAGCGATATTCAGATGCAGCTTGATGTCTGCGCCAGTTACGGCGTCTCTTACCGCAAAGCGCTGGAAGCGCTTTGTGTAACCGAAAACTGGCTTTCACGCGCCAAGCAAAGATGGCTTGAAAAACGCTCGGAGGGCTATTTGGGGCAGTTTTTCGCTATAGTTCAGGGGTCTTTTTACAAGGACTTGCGCGAACGAAGCGCGTTATCGGCGATTAAGGCGGACACGCCCGGAATAGCGATAGGCGGGCTTTCTGTCGGGGAGCCGCCGGAATTATTCGAGGAATATGTATCGTTTACAAGCGCTATTCTGCCTTACGATAAGCCGCGCTATGTTATGGGGATAGGCACGCCGGACTATATTCTTTCGGCGATAGAAAATGGAATTGATATGTTTGACTGCGTTCTGCCTACCCGTCTTGCCCGCAACGGGCAGGCTTTAACCGGACGCGGCCCGCTGCCGCTTAAAAAGCGGGAGTTCGTTTTTGATCCGCGCCCTATAGACCCGGAATGCGGCTGCAAGGTCTGTGTGAATTACAGCAGGTCTTATTTGCGTCATCTTTTTAAGTCGCGGGAAATACTTTTTTCAATGCTTGTAAGTTATCACAATTTGTATTTTTTACACGCATTGATTAAAAATGCGCGTTTAGCGATAGACGGCGGAAACTTTATGAATTACAAAAATGATTTTTTGAAAAATTATTACGGAGGCTGATATGAAATTGAATGTGTCCGGTTTTATCGTTTTTTTATTTTTTACCGCCGGAATTGCTTTTGCTGATGATGTTCCGTCATCGGAGGAGGGGGAGGACGCTGAAGCGGCACGGCTGCGTGAAATTATAAAATATGGCACTGATAATGAAATATCAGATTTGATAAAGAATTTACGTTCTGAAAAAATTGATTATTTGGACGAAGATCTTTTACAGCTCGCGAAAAAAACAAAAAATCAAAATATAACGCTTGGTATTTTTTCTTTTCTTGGCGAGCGTTCCCGTACCGGAATGGAAGAGCTGGCTTTGGCGATTCTTGAAAACCGCGAAAATGAAACGCCGCAAAAGATAAACGCCGCGCTGGACTATTTGAGCGCGGTAAAAGAGAAAGCGGCTATCCGCCCGATGACGGAAATCATCACTTCCGATGACACGCGCTTTGACGGCACGGCTATCAGGGCGCTTGGCAAGATACTTTACTCGGAACAGGCCACGCGGGAAGCGGCTAACAGCGGGGTAGGGGATGCCGTACGAGAGGATGTGTCCGGCGCGGCGGAGACTAGTCTGCCGGAAGCGGGCGGCATGGCGGTAGATGCCCTGCCGGAGGCGGGGCCGGCTGGTGCGGCAGATAATGCCACGCAAAACATGACGGCGGCTGTCGGCAATGAGTGGATAACGGAGATACTGATTGATTACTACAATGAGCGCGAACCTGACAGCGATACTCAACAGACGATAATCTCCGCCGTTGGCAGTTCCGGCGGCAAGGCGGCGGAGTCTTTTCTGCTGGAAATAATAAACAACGATGAGGCCAGTGTGCCGCTGCGGATGTCCGCGCTGGAGGCGGCGGCTAAAATGGGATCACCTGCCCTGCTGGAACCGACGCTTGCCGCCGTTTCCTCCGACAACCCGAACATACGCTCCGCGGCTGTCGGCGCGTTGGGAGTTTTTGACGGCGATGAAGTTGATGCGGCTATTCTCGAAAGTTTTCGCGATACATACTTCAAGACGCGCCTCGCGGCGGTGCGTGCCGTGAAAAAACGGAATCTGAAAGAGGCTATCCCGTATCTGCGTTACCGCGCTGAAAAAGACGAGGCGGCGGCGGTCAGGGAAGAAGCTGTTACCACGCTTGGTACTCTGAATGACGCTGAGGCCGACAAAGCGCTGCTGGCTCTTTTTAACAACACGAAAATCAGCGATACTTTGCGCGTTTTGTGCGCCGAGACGCTTATAAAAAATAACGCGGACGCTTATGCCGAAACGGTCATCGAAAAACTTGACGAGGCGAAGGCGCGAAAACAGACAGTTCTGTACAAAGGTTTGCTGAAAGCGATTAGTCTGGCAAAAACAAGCAAGGTTGAAACTATTACGGCGCGTCTTTTCGCGTCAAGCGATGTGGTGGAAAAATTTTACGCGCTGGATATGACCGCGAACAACCGGTTTACGGCTTTCAAAAGCGAGGTGGAAAAATTAACGCAGGAAAAAAATTCAACTCTTTCGCGCCGCGCGAAAAATACACTAGATAAACTTGGTTGATTAGACTTTAATTAAAAAGTCGCCGGAAAGTAAAAATGGACTTGTTCGACAACTCAGTTAGTTGTCTCCCAAGTCTTGCAAAATGCAAAGCATTTTGCTGCTTCTAGCGGTTGTTGTTTAAAAACTTTCTAAACAACTCTAATATTTGACGCGCCGTCCGGCGTTTGTAACAGCAGCCACCATACGGGAAGGAGAACGAATAATTTTATGAAAAGATATATCACGTTTTTAATTTGTGCAGTCTCTCTTGCCACGGCATTTTTTGCCGCCGCCTGCCTCAGTTTCAAAGATCTTGAGGTGTACAAACCAGGAAGCTGGGAAGGCAGCGGTGCCGGATATAGCGGAATCATACACCTGCTCGTGGAAACAGACGCTGTTTCCATTGTTGATATCACTGTTTTGGACTATAACGATGATGTAATGATAGGCGGGGAGGCTATTTCCGAATTGAAAGAATTGATACTGGAAACGGATTCTACGGATGTGGACGCCGTAAGCGGGGCGACGCAGACCAGTGTTGGTTTCATAGACGCCGTCAACAACGCTTTGTCGAAGGCTAGAATCAAAAAATAAAACTGCCGCATGTCTATGTGGAACGTACTAAAACGCGCCCTGATGCTTTGTTTGGCCGCGGCACTCTTTAACGGTTCGGATTTTGACGCAGCATGGGGAAACGAGCCGCCCCGCCCCCGCATAGGAGTGGTTCAGTTTCCGGTTGCCTCCCTTGACCCCGCGGATGTGGAGAGCGCGGGGCGCATAAGGCTTATAAGTTCAAGAAACATCGGGCTTTCGGAAAAATTATCTGTAATACCCATTGACGTTTTAGATAAATTCATAGCGGATAATGAAGTATCTATACTCAAATTGTATGAACCTGACGAAATCGGGAAAATACCGGTGGATTTCGCGCAATATCTTGTAACAGGTTTCGTCAGTGTTGAGGAGAAAAACTACCGCGTAAAAATATATCTTTTGGATATTGAAAAAAAAGATTTCGTTTTCAGCGAAGAGGCGCTTGTCGACAAAAAAGACGAGGCCGCTTTCTGGGAGAGTTTAAAAAACCTTACCGGCGCGTTTCTTGAAAAGCTGGATAACACGGTCTTAGCGCAAGTTATTGAAGAAGTTGAAAAGCCGTACCGCATAGGCGATACCGGTCCGGCGGGAGGGCTCATATTTTACGTTAAAAGCGCCTACGGAGACGGCTGGCGTTATCTTGAAGCCGCGCCGCCAGAAGCGGAATTTGACGCGCCTTGGGCGTTGGAGCTTGAAGGGGCAATCCTTCCGAACGATTTTAGCACGAGCGGCGCGATTGGCGCGGGGCGAAAAAACACGGCAAACTTTGCGGCTAACACTTACGTGTTCCCCCAAAAAGGAAGCCCCCGCCTTGCGGCAACGGGCTGCCGCCTCCTTGATTTCGGCGGGTATACGGACTGGTTCTTGCCGTCAAAAGACGAATTGATGTTTATGTACTCGAACCTAGCCTCACGCGGGCTTGGCGGTTTTCGCGGAGACGCATACTGGTCGTCAACGGAAAGTTCTTACGAGTACGCCCACTTTCAGAGCTTCCGCGAGGGCAAGCAGTTCTTTAACGGCTACAAACTAATGCCTCTGGCGGTTCGAGCGGTTCGAGCGTTCTAAATATCAATTCTTTCCGCCGTTCTGGTAAAGCGCTATATTGCTGTCTATCCATTTATAGATAACGTCAAGTCTTTTTTGTATGGCCGACGGTATATCGGCGCGTTTATCCGCAAAATCCGCCGTTTTTACGCTGGTTAATCCGTATATCAAAACGCCTTCGTCAACAGCTTCGATATAAAGTTGTATGCGCAGATTTTCAGGTCTAATCACCGGTATAAATAAATAATTTATGTTTTTGAAATTCGTAAGCGTATAGCGAATGCCGCCGCCTTCTGTCTTTAATTCGGCTTTGTAATAACAGTTCCCGAAATTCACGTCTTTAACCGTGATAAAAACGGTTTCGGCGGAAGGCGCCGCCCGTGCCGGTGGAGGGTCGTCCCGCTTCTTTAAGTCGTCTTCCCCGGCGACCCTAGAAGCCTCCTCGAACAAAACGGTGCGCTTGCCGCGTGTGCTGGAAAAGTATTCTATGCCTTGCAGCGTGCGTATCCCGCAAAGAGCGTTGTAAATGTCCAGTTTTGTTACAGGTTTGTCATTTTTCAATAGCAAAAGGTTTTCGATTATGTAGGGCGGCTCGCCCTTATCCGCGCCGCGTTCAAGGCTTATGCCGCCGGCAGGCTTAACTGAAAGCTCCGCGGGGTTTGCCGTCCGTAAGGAGCGGGCATAGCCGCCGTCCCGCGCCTTCTGTAGTACGCCCTCTCCCGCCTCCGGGAACAAGTCCTCCAGAGTCCTTTCCGCGGCGTGTAAATTTGCCGCCAAGCACAACATCAAAAACAAGCGAAATAGCACTCTCACTTCTTTCCCACCCCTAAAACCTGTCTGTCCGCTTAATACGCGCCCTTGTGCCCCAGCACAACCCACACTGTTCTGTAGAGTATCCACATATCAAGCCAGATAGACCAGTTTTGCAGATAGTATGTGTCGAACGAAACTCTATCTTTATAATTAGTATCGGAACGCCCGGACACCTGCCAAAGTCCGGTAATGCCGGGCTTTACGGAAAAGATGCGCTGAAAGTCATCGCCGTATTTCGCTATCTCATCGTCAACGATGGGGCGCGGCCCTACAAGGCTCATATCGCCTTTCAGCACATTGATAAGCTGGGGCAATTCGTCAAGGCTGGTTTTCCGCAGGAAGGCGCCCAGTTTTGTAACACGCGGGTCATTCTTCAGTTTACGCGCCGCCTCCCATTCAAGCCGCGCTGCCTCATCAGTCTCCAGCAGCCTTTTAAGGCGTTCGGCGGCGTCCGCCGTCATCGTTCTGAATTTGTAGGTCTTGAAACGCCGCCCGTTCTGCCCTATGCGCGTCTGCGCGTAAATCGCCTTGCCGGGAGAACTTATGCGTATCGCCAGAGCTATCAGTAGCATAAATGGCAGCAACGCCAGTCCGCCCACGCTGACGGCGACGACATCCATCCCGCGTTTGATAACAAGGTTCCAGCGCATTTTCAAACGCTGAGTGGCGACGAGTCCAAGTATGCCGTCGAAATCACGCGCCGACATCCAGATGCTGGTCATCCCGAAAAAGTCCGGTATCATCACGTTATAACGAAACGCGGAAGCCGAGTAATTCAAAAGCTGTACCAATTCCTTCCGCTTAAGTTTGCTCATAGCTATGACGGCGACTTTGATATTGAAGCGTTTTACAATCTGCGGGCCTATCGACGTGTCATGGATGATGGGAATGTCGCGGTAGTCCTGCCCCGTTTCCGTGTCGTCGTCAAGGATTAAGACGGGAACATATCCGAGCGCGCGGTTGTTTAGCAGCTTGTC
>JAIRSB010000101.1 GCA_031255655.1 Spirochaetaceae bacterium
CTGCCGGGAAGCAGCCCGTATGGAATAAAAGGATTGTCAGATTCACGAACAGCATCGCCGCTGATTATACCCGCTATGTACCATTGCTCGTTTTTCTCAGGCTTATCCGCCGGAATAAGATAAGGGACTTTCGTGCCCGCCGCCCCGCCGCCGCAGACGCGGCAGCCGTAACCCGCGTCCGCGCCTTCGCCCTCAACGTCTTTCGTGTCCATGTATTTCAGCGGCAGCAAGGCCAAGTCGCGAAAAACGCGGTACAGACAGGCGCGCCACCATAAACGCCGGTAGAAAATCGTCAATATGAGACCGGGCGGCAGCATCGGAAACAGCGGGGCGAAAATGGCGGTTATCGCCGATAAAACTATCGAGCGGTACGCGGGACGCGCGAAAAAAAGCTGCGCTATCCAAATGAGAGAAAAGACACCGCCTATTATCGCGTATGGGGTTACGCTGTTCCAGTATTCCGTACGGTACCTGCCGGCGCGCACCACGCCCGCGCCAAGCGTGCGCTCGGAACATTCATAAAAGATGATTAGCAGCGGGTGTTTTTTCGATGAGATAAAAGTCTGCTGCCCATTCACCATCTTCAAAACGCCGCCTATAAAGACCTTGGCACCGGCAGTAAGCGCGGAGATTTTATTCCAGCTTAAACGGCGCAGTTCCGCCACACTCACATCAAAATCGCTTGCCCCGCCATCTTCATTGGCGTTCAAACTGCGCTTTTTCTCAGTCAGCGGCATCATGTATGTCTTGGCATTTTTCAAAGAGACAGGCGCGGTCAGCCCTTCATTTTTTATCCACAGCGTATTGTCTTCGGTAACAGATTCAAAATTGCCGATAAAGTGATACTCGCCGCCTGTGTTTTGCCGCAGTAAAGTGTAATTAAGCAGCGGCTTCCGGCACAAATAAGTGAAACGCTCGCGGAAGGCGTGCCAGTTATGACGGTTAAAAAAAGTTCCGGCAAGCGGGATGAGCGCGTACCAAAAAACGGCGACAAGTATTATAGTTGCTAGTAATTCAAGGTTACTCAGATTATAATCTCCCTATATTATGCATGAAAAACATGAAAAAATAGTTGTAGGCGCGCTGGAAACTAATTGCTGGGTTGTCCCGCTCGACAGCGAACAGCCGGAAGCCGCCGTAATCGACCCCGGCGCGGACGCGGAACTGATTATCGATTGTTTGGAACGCCGCGGGCTCTACCCAAAATACATTTTACTTACTCACGGACATTTTGACCATATCGCGGCGCTGCCCGCCCTGTACCGGCGTTATTCTGGCGGCGGACGGTCTCCCCAAATAGCCATCGGGAAAGACGACCTTATGTATGCCGGCGCGGATTCCTTCGACGCGCACCGCGCCAGCTTTGCCGCCGCCGGAAGCCCCTACTACATCGACCAACTGTGGGAGTCCATGCCGAACGCCGAAATTACTCTGGAGGATGGGGGAAGTATCGGGATTTTCACCGTGCTGCACCTGCCGGGGCATACCCAAGGTTCCGTAGGCTTTCTGGACAAAAAGGGGAAACGCCTTTATGCGGGGGACACCCTCTTTAGGGGAGGCGTCGGACGCACCGACCTGCCCGGCGGCGATTCCGGCGCACTGCGCTCAAGCCTTGAGCGTCTTTTTAAGCTGGACGGCGACATTGATGTTTACCCCGGCCACGGGTCTGCCACAACGATAGCGCGTGAAGCCTCCGGTTTATGGCTGTAGAGTTGAGCTTCCGGGAGCCAATTTATAGAGAAAATGGATTGCTTCGCTCGGCAAAGGGGGGGGGGGGGGCTGCCGCCGCCTCCTTGCCGCCCGCAATGACAGAAGAGGAAAATAGATGAACCTAACCGTTACACCGCATCGCTTTGATAAAACAGTCCGTGTTCCCGCGTCAAAGTCGCATACCATAAGACGGCTGCTTGTAGCCTCCTTCGCGGAAGGCGTCTCCGTGATAGACCGCCCGCTCGATTCGCTTGATACCCGCTCATGCCTCTCTGTCTGCCGCGCTTTGGGCGCGGAGATAACGGAAAAGGCGGACGAAACCGGAAGCCTCCGCTGGGAAACGCGCGGCATGGGCGGCGCGAAAGGGTTTTTCTCTCATCGTGGAACGCCGTGCGGCGTTCCGCTCGACGTGGGCAATTCGGGGACAAGCCTATTCCTTGCCATAGCCATGGCCTCACTCGGCACGGAAGCCGTCAGCTTCACGGGGGACGAGCAGATTGCGCGGAGAAGCGCAGCGCCTCTTTTGAATGCGTTAAGAGGCTTAGGCGTCGAGGTGAGTTCGGGCAAGAACGGCTGCGTTCCGGTTACCGTGCGCGGGCCCTGGCGCGGCGGGAAGGTCAGCATGGAATGTCCCACAAGCCAGTATTTGTCCGCGTTGCTGCTTGCAGCCCCGCTTGCGGAAGCGGGCGTGGATACTGAGGTTGAAACGCCGTTGCTTAACGAAAAGCCATACATCGAAATGACGCTTTCTTACCTTGACGCGCAGGGCGTTCAGTACGAAAAGGACGCCGCCTTTTCGCGCTTTGCCGTGCGCGGCGGCGCGTCTTACAAGCCCGTAAGCGGGGCGGTCAGTTCTGACTTTTCGTCAGCGGCTTTCCCGGCCTGCGCCGCCGCGGTAAGCGGGGGGCAGGCGGTTCTGCAAGGGCTTGACCCCTCCGATTCGCAAGGCGACAAAGCCTTCTTCGATATGCTGCGCGAGATGGGCTGCCTTGTGGAGTGGGAAAAGGCAGCGGACGGCTCAATGCTCTTGACGGTGAAGGGGACGGGCCGTCTTCGCGGCGGACTGTTCGACCTTAACGCCACGCCCGATATGCTGCCCGCGGCGGCTGTCCTTGCCGCGTTCGCGGAGGGCGAAACTCGCTTGGTAAACGTGGCGCACGCCCGTATAAAAGAGACCGACCGCATAGCCGTCATGGCGGCAGAGTTGGGCAAGATGGGCGTAGACTGCGAGGAACTACCGGACGGTCTTGTAATCCGCGGCGGCGCCCGCCCGCGCGGCGCCGTTTTGGACGGGCATGGAGACCACCGCATAGTAATGGCTCTTGCAGTCTGCGCGTTAGGCGCCGCCGCCCCCGTTACCATCACCGGAGCGGAAGCCGCCGATGTAACATATCCCGGGTTTTCCCGTCTTTTATTCCCATAAGCTTGCCCCCCGCCTAGATTTTCCCGCCAGACTGGTTTAGCATGTTCAGAGGGGGTTATTGTCTCAAATCATTGAGCGTATTCGGCAGGTGGCGAAAATCAGCAATTTACCAGTTTACGAAGGTCCTATCCCCATTGATGAGGTGCGAAGCACTCACAAAAGGATTCTTAAAAAAGTAGAAGAAATTCGCGGGCAGGCTTCCATTAAAAACGGCGAAACCCGCAGAACTGGCAAAACGCCAGTCAAAAAAACAGCGGCGGCGCACGGGAACACCTCTTCCACCTCCGGTCAACAACGCGAAAAACGTCCGGTTCGTAAAAAAAACTACGACATTTACAAGGAACCAATTGATATTTGGGATGAATTTTTGTCGCGTCACGACGACGGACCGGACGGCACGCACATTGAAGATGCCGGCGAATCGGGCGAAATCGAAGATGCCGGTGAATCGGATGAAATCGAATATGCCGGTGAATCGGACGAAATCGAATATGCCGGCGAATCGGACGAAATCGAATATGCCGGCGAATCGGACGAAGTCGAATATGCCGGTGAATCGGATGAAGTCGAATATGCCGGTGAATCGGACGAAATCGAATATGCCGGTGAATCGGATGAAATCGAATATGCCGGTGAATCGGACGAAGTCGAATATGCCGGTGAATCGGACGAAATTGACGAACCGGACTTTTCGGAAGATCTGCTGCCGGTAGTTAAAAGCATCACCATAGAGCCGGACATGGCGACGCTTTCCGGCGCGGACACGATTAAAACACCGGCAGAAACTGTCAGCCAGCCGCGGAAAAAAACAAGAGAAAAGGCGAAAAGGAATAGCGCCGTTACAGAGACGGATGGGGGCGGTGAAGAAGTTTTCAGCGATGAAGCCCCTGAGCCGGAAAAACCAACTGCTAAAGTCTCCCGAAAAGCTCGGATACCAATAGTTGTCAAACTGCTTACGCTGGTTATCGCGGTTCTTGTCGCGGCGTTCAGCATAATTACGACGCTTGTATCTATCTTGGTAAGCACCGACGTAAGATTGACCGCTGAGGACAACAATTTTAGCATAAACCGCCGCATCGCCGACACACTTCAAACGGAACTGCATAGCATAGAATCCGCCATTACCATGTTGTTTTACAACTTTGAGACACCGAAAACCGCCGATTATTCGAATAACGCGGAAAACAGCAGAGACTCTATAGCGCGTTTCTTTTTTGAACAAAATCCACGGATCGCGGCGATAGTGTCGGACGGCAATTACTATATAAACGAGATATTCTTCAAAGATAACGGCGGCGATGAAAACCTCCCGCGAGCGTGGGTGGCTGCGGAAGGCGATGAACTCAATGACGCCGCTCACGATACGCTGCTGGTACGTAACGCCTCGCCTTTTTGGAGAATGCCGGTGCTTGTAATGCGTGTACCGCTGCCAACTTCCTCGGCGGAGGTTTTTTTTGATGCTGAGGCATTTAATGTGCTGTTGAGCGGCGACGGTGACAATATTTCATATTTATTAAACGAAAAAGGCGACGCTCTGCTGCACAGCGACATTGAAATGCTTTTCGCAGGCGCTAATTTACGGAGGATTTCGTTTGTAAAAAACATTCTTGATAACTCTGTTTCGGGCGTACAAAACGTGTACGTCGGCGAGGACGGTGAAGAATACTTTGCCGCCACGAGGCGTTTGAATGTCGGCTCGACTATACTGATTACGATAGTACAAAAAAAACTTATTTTTGACGGAGTAACGCGGACAACCATTCGTACAATTGTATTTAGCGCGTTTATTCTAATAGCTGCCATCGTTTTTATAGTCTTATTTTCACGGACAATAAGCGGCCCGCTGCACTCTCTTACAAACGCCGCCGCCAAAATCGAAGAGGGCAATTATGATTTGCAGCTCAAAGTATCGGGCAATGACGAACTTGCCGTATTGACACAAAATTTCATCAGCATGGGACGCAGTCTTGAAAACTTTGAAAAGTTTACAAACAAGACAATAGTAAGACTGGCGAAAGGGGGCAAACTTTCCCGCGGCGGCACTAATCGAATAACAACCGTATGCTTCGCGATGATCCGTGATTTTAGCGAAATGGCGGACGGCCTTGACGCTATCTCGGTTGTCGATTTTGTAAATGATTATCTGCGCCTTATGGTTCCGTGCATAACGGCAAACGGCGGCTGCGTTGATAAATTCCTTACGCAGGGCGGCATGGTAATAATGGCAATGTGGGGCGCGCCGGAAACATCCGGCAGCTCCAAAGAAGACGCGCTTAACTGCGTACGCGCCGCGCTGTCGATGCGCGCCGCGCTGTGCTGCCTCAATCAAAGACGTTTACGCAGGCTGGGCAGTCATATACCGCTTATAAAACTTGGCTGCGGCATAAACACGGGTAAAGTCATAGCCGGACAGATAGGCAGCGATGAACGCATGGAGTACACGATAATAGGCGACGCGGTGAACCTTGCCGCCCGTATGGAAGGACCGAATGATTTATTCGATACCGATATTTTGATCTCCGAAGAAACTTATAAATATGTAGGCGGCTATTTAATCACAAAAGAAATGCGCAGCATAGAAGTAAAAGGTAAAGAAAAACCTTTGCGCGTTTTTGCCGTTGTAAACATGCGCAACCCCGGTATCGCGAAGTCCATGCTTGAGGACTTACAAAAAATACCCGGAACAGACAGTGATATTTGCGCCGGATGCATAGGACCCAAAGGCCCGCGCACACTCGAAGAAGTCAGAATACGCTGGGGGGGGGGGGGAATGAAATAGTAGATTACTAACCCCCGGCTTACGGATTATGAGGGCGGTATGGGGCGAAAATTTGTAAATCGCCTGTGCGCGGACATAACTTTAGCCCCTGCTAACAGGCGGCAGGACTTTTTATGGAGGAACTATGAGGACAACAAAACGTCTATTCACCGCGCTGCTTTTTGCGATAACGGCAGTCATTTTAGGAGCGGCGGGCGGACAGGAACCCCGGCAAGAGGAAGCAGCCCTGTCGGACGGACTGCCGCTGGATGAGGGGATAAAGCAGGCAGCGCGGGACATTGAGGCGGCTCTGCCCGAAGGAACCCGCGTGGCGGCAGTAAACTTTAAATCCCCGTCCGCCTACTTTAGCGACTATCTTCTGGAGGAATTGCAGAGTATCTTCGTGAGCGACCGCAAGCTGGTCGTTGCCGAGCGCTCCCAGTTGGAACTGCTGCGGAATGAAGTCGACTTCCAGATGTCCGGCGAAGTGAGCGACGATGGCGCGGCATCTTTGGGCAAATGGGTGGGAGCACAGGTGATAATCACCGGAAGCCTTACCGACATAGGCGACAGCTACCGCCTCCGGTTCAACGCGATAGACGTAGAGACAGCGGTT